>DAOPYU010000548.1:0-2726 GCA_035353095.1 Candidatus Sumerlaeota bacterium
GGCTGAAACGCCGGATCGAGGAAGATCTGGGGTGTGGGCCGGTCCCGCTGGTTTATGGTCAGGTGTTGCCCTATGAACCGGCTTTGACGCGGTTTGTGGCTCGTCGGGAGATCCGGGCGAGTCAGCAGGTGGCCCATTGCCTGTCGGGGCAGCCGGCGGCCATTCGGGGCGCCTGGATGGTGCCGACTGACGGGATGCCGCTTCTGCCCGATACGGTGCATTACGCGCCGCTGGGGCAGGCCATGCTGGGCGAGGCGTTTGCGCTGGGGGTCCTTCAGGCGGAGGAAGCGTTGAAGGTGAAGGCGGCGCAGGAAGCGTTGTCGCCTGCCGGGCAGGTTCCCGCGGCGGGAGGACAAACGACGCAAACCCTGACCGGCCAGCCGTCTGCGGGTACTGGCGCCGCAGTTCAGCAGCCCGTGGTGGCGCCGGTCCAGCCGGTGGTGGCGCCCGCCGCAGGGGGGCAGCAACCCGATGATTCAGCGCCCGAGGAAAACACGTTGCCTGTCTGACCGGACGGGGGGGCATTTCCCCTTACTTTCTGTTCAGGAGACGGACGGTCCAGATCTTCGGCAACCACTTTTTCTGCAATCTTTTAGGCCTTCGGGGAGGGGGGGATAATTGTGTTTTTTTGTGCCCTTTTCTCTTGTGAATTCCGGGGGTTTCTGCCAAATTGAAAAATGAGGCCAGGGTGAGATCCGGCAAAATGTTCCGGCCTGTCTTCTCCAATCTCTTGACTCCTCAGCCGTTTTGAGACGTCCTCTCGAGACAGCGGCGGGGGAAAGAATCGAGTTGAAGTTATGACCTTTACCCGCCCCCACTCGTTCCATATTCCTGTGATGGGCACGGGGTTTACCATTGACACGCCACTTCGGGTTGCTCGTTACGGTATCTCCTCGGTGATTTCTCTGGTGGATGATGTGCTGATTGAACGTGTCCGGCGGTATCATGCCGAACGGGCGGGGGAACCGTACGCGGAGATCCGGGCGACTGACGAGGATGCCCGCGCCCGGCGGATTACCGCCTACCTGGATCTGCTCGATGTTCTGGTTCAGCGTCAGGTGCTCGAGTTGAAGGCGGCTCCGTTTGAACCGGGCAGCGAGATCACCCGTTATTATGAACTTTTGCCCGATTCTCCGTTGAAAAGTCTCTATCAGCAGATGCTCGATACGCCCGAGGGGGAGGCGAAAGCCCGTTTGCAGCAACAGTTGCGTGACGCGGTGGTGAGTGGTTCGATTGATGTCAACATCATGACCAAACTCGACTGTCTCCACAATGGCCCGGATGGCCAGCCGCTGCCGCAGAAGACCAGCGACGCCATGTCGGCTCTGCGGGGGTTTGCGTTGAGCACGCCGAGTTCGTCCATGGTGTTTTCGGCGGGTTTGAACACACACCTCTACAGTTACGCGGCGGAATTTCCCGGTTTTCTGCCCGACGAGGTCGGGCGGCTTCACAAGAAAATCACGCTGAAAGTCAGCGATTACCGCTCGGCCGTGATTCAGGGCAAGTTTCTGGCGAAGCGGGGCCTGTGGGTTTCGGAATTCCGGGTCGAATCGGGTCTGAATTGTGGGGGGCACGCCTTCGCCTCCAACGGGCGGTTGCTGGGGCCGATCCTGCAGGAGTTCATGGAAAAACGCGGCGAACTGGTGGAGGAACTCCACGGGTTGTATGTTCAGTCCGCGGCGATCCGCAAACTCGGATGGAACGCGGCGCCTCACCAGACGCTCATTACCGTTCAGGGGGGAATCGGAACCGCCGAGGAAAACGAACTGTGTCTGCGGCGCTATAAGGTGGATGGAACGGGGTGGGGGACTCCCTTCCTGTTCGTGCCCGAGGTGACCAACGTGGACGCGGCTCATCTCGAGAAGCTGTGCGCCGCCACGGAGGACGATGTGTTCCTGAGCGACAGTTCGCCGCTGGGGGTGCCGTTCTGGAACCTGCGCAATTCGGGCAGCGAAGAGAAGCGCCGCGAACGTATCGCGGAGGGAAATCCCGGCAGTCCTTGTCCGAGAAGCTACCTGCTTTTCAACACCGAGTTGACCGAGCGGCCCGTCTGTGTCGCGGCCAAAGCGTATGTCCGCAAGAAACTCGACCAGTTGAAGGCGGCCCGGCTTCCCGAAGACCTGACCAAGCGGCTTATCGAGGCCGTTCTGGTCAAGTCCTGTATCTGTCACGATCTGGCTGGAGGCGTGAGCCTCAAGTTGGGGCTGAATCCGAACGCGACCCCCGCGATCTGTCCCGGGAAGAACGCGGTGGATTTTTCGACGCTCGTCACGCTGGAAGAAATGGTGGGGCACATCTACGGGCGTCTGGCGCTTCTGAAGAACGTGAACCGCCACCACATGTTCCTGCGCGAGCTGATGCTCAACATCGAGTACCTGAGCAAGGAATGGGACCATTTCACGGCGGAGTTGTCCAACCGGACACCGAAGTACTTTCTCGAGTTCCGGGATAACCTGCTCTCGGGAATCGAACACTACCAGCACCTGGCGGAAGAATTCATTTCAGATAAAAAGTCCCGTTTCCTGGCAGAACTCAAGGCGTTGCAGGAAGAGTTGGAGTGCCTGCCTCTTTTGACGACTGCCCCCTCGAATTCGGCGAGTTAAGCCGGAACGGTTTTCTTTTTCTGGCAGTTTCCGGCCCCGTTCACGCGGGGCCATTTTCTTATCGGATCGGTTGAGTGCTATGACGATGTTATCCGCCGCGATGATCCTGTTCCTGGTGATGGA
>DAOPYU010000549.1:0-2723 GCA_035353095.1 Candidatus Sumerlaeota bacterium
GGGGCCGCATCCTTTCCCGATGATGGTGCGGGACTTTCAGAGCGTGATCGGGAACGAAACGCGCGCCCAGATTCTGGAGAAGGAAGGCCGCCTGCCGGACCATCTTGTGGCGTGCGTGGGGGGAGGCTCGAACAGCATGGGGCTCTTTGCACCCTTCTACAACGACACGTCCGTTCAGTTCCACGGGGCGGAAGCCGCCGGCGAAGGGGTCGAGACCGGACGTCACGCCGCTTCGGTTTCGATGGGTTCGATCGGTGTTTTCCACGGCAGTCGCGAGTATGTGTTGCAGAATGAAGACGGCCAGATCCAGGAAGCCCACTCGATCTCGGCGGGGCTGGATTATCCGGGTACCGGGCCGGAGCACTGCTTCTTCTCGGCCAGCGGGCGGGGGCATTACTTCCCGGTGACCGATCAGGAGGCGCTCGACGCCACACGTCTGCTCTGCCAGACCGAGGGGATCATTCCCGCGCTCGAGAGCGCCCACGCCATCGCCGCGCTGCATCGCGTGGTCGAGGCGGCGCAGCCGGGCGCGCTCGTGGTGGCCTGTCTGTCCGGACGAGGAGATAAGGACGTTTACACGCTCCGCGCGCGGTTGGGATGAGCGTGCCGGGGAGTTAAAGTTTCTTTGGAAAATTCCGAGGAGCGGGGAACCGGTTGCAGGGCCGGTTCCCCGCTTTTCTTGTTGGTTCATCCTCAGGGAAAAGATTTCTCAGAGCCAGTGTGAAAAGTCCTTTCCCCGTTTTTCTCAGAAAATGGTCGTCTTATAGAGGGCGAGTGTCTTGACAAACCGAAGACTTTTCACACAGGCTCTCAGAGGGTGAACGGGTCCTCTTGATTTCTCGATTTCTGTTATCTGAAAAGAACGCGATGCTTCTTGCACTATCGGACAGGGAGAAGTAGGATGGTCGTTTAGTGAAACTCGGATTGTTCAAGTGTTGAAGACGGAATGAACCGCTGATTGAACGGGTTCTGTTCGACACAACGAAAGGGAGGGCGATCATGAAAATTCGGTCGTGGATCGTGGCAACTGTATGCTGGAGTGTTCTGTTTGTGGGAGGACTTCAGGCTCAGACGGTGACCACTTACAAATCGGGGGAGACGGGTGTTTTCCGGGTCGAAGTCGCCTTGCCCACCTCGGCTTCGCTCCAGAATGAACGGTTTACGGCACGGGGGGAAGGGGAGAATCTCTATGAAATCTATCTGGACTGGTCCGAGTCGCTGGAGGAACGGTTGTCGGATGTCATGCAGCGGCGAGATCCCAATCTGACCCCGGAACAGCAGCAGGAGATGGATGCGATCACCCGGGAACAGACGGAACTTTTCGAACAGATGCGGCCAGCCAATGAACAACTGGCCAAAACGCGGGAAGAACGTGAAAAGATCTGGGAGGACGTTCGAAAACTCAAGGCGGAAAACAATCCCGCAAATGCGGTTCGTCTGGCTGAACTGGAACAGCAGGAAAAAACAAAGAGTGAGGCCATTACGGCCCAGGAAAAGGAACTCGCGCCCCTGCAGGCAAAGCAGCGGAGTCTGTCCGAACGCCAGATGGTAATCTATCAGGCGCGTTATAAAAAACAGGAAACGGTGTCCCAGACGACATCTCCTGAAGGGCCCGTGTTAAAGCTGGTGGTGTATGGCCGTTTTCGCGCGCCCGGCAAGACGACTCTCACCCTCTTCCAGCGCGATGCCGCCGAATTGATGGCGCCCCAGAAACCGTTCCAGACGATCTCTCTCGATCTGCCGGCCACGGACGGAGGCGATGCGGGGCTTCTGAAACAGTGGGCCGAGGCGCTTAATAAAAACCTCCTGGTTCGCATCGTGGACAGTCCCTACACGAGTTATTATCAATATGCCGTTCTCCAGTCGGGTGAGAAATATGGCGCCGAGAACTCCGCCGAGGTCCAGCGGTTCCTCGGAGGCGGGGAGGCCCCCGGTCGTCCGAACCGGGAACTGGACCTCTACGCCATGAGCACGGGGGCGCTGGCCATTCAGGAGTCGCTCCAACTCGAGGAAATGACCGGTCGCCGTCAGATTCCGGAAGACCGGACCGTGGACCTGGCGACGTTGAGCGGTCCAACCATCCAGTCGCATCCGTTTGAAAAGATGATTCAGGGACGGACACCGGCTGTTTTCCCGGTGGCCAAACTGGTCCCGTTCGACAATTACTACTGCCACTTCTCGACTCTCTCGAAAGAGATCGAAGCGACCGATCTCCTTAAGCAATGGGGCACGAGCCTCCTGCGTTCGGCCACGGTTTCCGCGCGCGACTCGGACCTGCCGAAACGCTATATGGACCAGATTTGTCTGGATGTTTCGCAACTCGCCCGTCTTTTCGGCGACCTGGTCATCGGGGAGGTGGCGATTACGGGAAGCGATCCGTTTCTGCGCGAAGGGTCGGATGTCGCGGTGTTGATCGCGGTGAAAAACCGCCCAATGTTCGACACGATCATGCAGAGCTATCTGGCTCAGACGCTGGCGGCCAATCCCGGCGCGCAGGTTTCCAGAAGCGACTATCAGGGGGTCCCCATCGAGACCTACGCCACTCCGGACAGGCGGGTGAATGCCTGCATGGCCTGGGTGGGCGAATACAAGGTCCATGCCAACTCGCTGCCATTGTTGAAGCGGATTCTCGACACGGCGGCGGGCCGTGGACGCTCGATGGCTGAGAATCTCGACTTCCAGTACATGCGGACCATTTTCCCCGGGGCGGCCGATCAGGAAGA
>DAOPYU010000550.1:0-2715 GCA_035353095.1 Candidatus Sumerlaeota bacterium
CGCCAGGCTACTCAGATTTCGGTGAACCTCCTCACGAATTCGGGGGATGCACCCGTTGCGTGTCCTCGAATCGGATTTGGTGGGGGGGCGCGAGTCCCGCCCGAAAAAGCAGACCCCGCCGTTCGTTCGCAGGAGACGAAACAGCGGGGTCTGTTTTCGGAGGAGGGATGAAGTTAGAAAATGCCTTGGTTCCCAGGGCCGAAGAGGGTAATGTCCCCTTGGCTTTTGGTGCCGTTTGTCGCGTCGTAGGGCAGGCTCCAGTTTCCGACCTTGTCCGGCCCCATCGTGCGTATCTGCCATCGGGCCTGCAATCCTCGGAGATAGTTCGCGGGTGTGGAGCGATCCCCGGGACCGTTTACCAGAATATTCGTCAGATAGTCCGCTACGAATCCGGACCAGGCCGCGACTGCTGTGGCATCATCCCCAGTGGGAGACGCAGAGAAATAGAAGTAGAAGGGGGAATAGTCATGCCACGGTTCCAGGGGAATAAACGGATCCTTCGGAATTGTTGCGATATAGGCAATCGGAGTGGTGATTCTGGCACACCCGAAAATAGAATAATCGCCGTAGGGATAGGCGCCATTGTCCAGGCGGTACATCTCCAGTGCGGTACCGATGGAGCGCATGTCAGCCTTGCCGCGCGTAATTTTGGCGCGGGTCTGCGCTTCGAGAAAATTCGGGACCGCAATGGCGGCCAGGATGGCAATGATGGCGACCACAATGAGCAATTCGATCAGGGTAAAGGCTTTCTTGGAGAGGTACTTCATTTCCTTCCCGCTTCCCGCCCGAATCGGGCTTGTAAAATTTCACTTTAACAATATGAACGGAATTGGCTCATCTGTCAAGTCCTTCTTTGTTACAAATGGGAAGAAAACGACGGTGATTCCGGGTGGAGTTCTGTTTTCTTATTTTTGAAACCGGCGGATCTTGGCGGGTGATTTTTCCGTTGTTCCAGAGTGGCCGAAGGAAGAGGAGAGTCTGTGTTCAGAAACTTTCAGTGAAGGATTATTCACAAAATCGTCCTTGAGTCCGGTCGGTTGGCTCTCTAGTCCGGTTCGGTCACTCAATACGTTCCAAGTCTGCCTTCTCTTCTGTTTCCCGGTGAAAACTGGGTTCTGGATTGGGGGAGTGGGCGCAAAGGTGGGACCGGCTTCAATTGTGTGGAAGATTCCGGTTTGAGGGGGCGGTTGCCGGATGAGAATCCGGGGTGTTTTAATTTTAATATCCAGTTGGCGATCAACAGAGCCCCCCTATGAACCGTGAAAAGATCGAACGAACGCGAAAACTGCATTAAAGGTGTGAAGCCGGTTATGGATTGTTTCCCGGCTCGCGCAATTGCGCCGGATCCACCACAACATGCCGGATGTCCAACCGTTGGTAAGTATAGGTGATGTGGACCCGCCCGTCGGCGGACTGGATGACGGCCGGATACGAATACTCGCCCGGTTGATGTTCGAGGGTGAGGGCCGTCTTCCAGGTCTTGCCGTCTTGGGAAATCGCGACATTGAGGGGGGAACGGCCCCTGGGAGTGTGGTTGTACACCAGCAGGAAGGTCCCATCGCGCAGGGTTACCGCGTCGATTCCCGAATTGGGGTTTGGCAGATCGAGCGCGGTCATGGGCGACCAGGTCAGCCCTCCGTCTTCCGACCAGACCTGCGTGATATGTCCCTGTTGAGTACGGCACAACGCCTGAAGTCGTCCCGCTGAGTGCTGCAGGAGCGTCGGCTGAATTGCGCTAAACAGGACTCCGTTGTTGACATCAGGTGTCGCTTTCCAGGTCTGTCCTCCGTCTGAGGAACGCTCAAAGTGAACCCGCCATCCGTCATTTTCCCGGCTGGTGGGGCAGAGGAACGTTCCGTCAGCCAGTTCGACCGGCTTGTTCTTGATCGGTCCGAGAATTTCCGGAGGTAAAGGTCGGGCGGGGGACCAGGTTTTGCCTCCGTTGTTCGACGTCTTCAGCATTCCCCACCATGCGCTGGGGCTCGGTCCCACCTTGTAGAAAAGAAACAGGGGACCTTGGGTGGGTTGGAAGAGAACCGGGTTCCAACAGGGGAACTGTTTCCCGGCGGTTTCCTTCCCGTCCGCGACTTCCCGGGCGGGACTCCAGCCGTTTCCGGAATGGCTCGACAGCCAGATCCCCACGTCCGGTTTCCCCTCCGCGGTTCCCCCAAACCAGGCGGTCACCAGTGCGCCCTGCGACTCGGCCAGAGTCGAGGCATGGCATTGGGGAGTGGGTTTGTTGTCCAATGGAAACAGAAATTCCGACTTCAGGATGGCCGGGTGGGTTGTGGCGCGTTCATCATCCGCACGGGTCGGGAATACCAGCAGGGAGACCAGAAAGAGAGTTTCTGTTACGATTCTGAGAAAGATTCGTTTGTTCACGGAATTCCCCACCCTTCCGTAATTATGGGAAGGATACTATCGGAATTCCGTCCTTTCAGGCAAGTTTTTCTGTTTGGTTTGTCGGGAAGAATCCTGAATTCTTCCCGGGGAACCGTTTATCGGACCATTCCCGACAGGTGGCATCGCTCGATATAATACTTGAAGCGGGGCATCGGTCCCCTTAAGATGCGAGTCCAGAGCGCCGTGGGACGGCGGAATATCCAACAACGGAAAAGAGGATGCGTGTCATGTATTTCCCCGCCGCGGGGATCGAGGTTTCGCCTTGGATTCCTCCTCTAGTGGCTTTCGGCATTTCTCTTCTGACGTCGTCGG
>DAOPYU010000551.1:0-2709 GCA_035353095.1 Candidatus Sumerlaeota bacterium
CACGCTGGATCGTGTGGACCTTCCGATAATCCGTTCCATCGCTCGAGACCCACACTTCGACCGGCAGGGCCAGCAGGCTGGCCACATCGGGGGGTATATCCCGTTCACTCTTAACATCGGTCCGGCCCTGACGAAGCCACCGGGTCAGATCAGACGGATCGTACACCACGACCCTCCCAAGCCGGATTTCTTTCCCCAGATCCACTTGCCACCAGGGGTTGGGCTCGTTCGCCGAGGCAAACCAGGAGTTGGCCCGATATTCTCCATCCACCGCGCGGGCCGATTCATAGAGGAAGGGGTAGAGAAAATAGTGCGAGCTGCGCGAAGTCGTCTTGCCATACGCCAGATTCCCGGCGGCAGGCCGGTCCTGTGGCGTCCACTCGTAACGGGTTCCCAGATTTTCTCCCCGGTACAGACTCTGGTACCAGATCCAGAAGAAGACGCCACACACAACCGGCGCGGCAACCCAGCAAACTCCGGCAAGAAACCGGGGACGCAACCCGGCGGTGAAATACCAGAAAAGTACACAAGCGAACAGGCAACTGACGGCCATCCCCCAGACGGCAGCGATCGAGTGGTAACGAAACTCGACTTCGCAATCGTCCCCCGGCAACCAGACCGCCTGTTCAATTCCGTTGACCCGGTAGATGGGGACCCTCTGCCCATTGACTGTTGCGCTCCAGTGGAGTGAATAAGGGAAGGAAAGGGTGAAAAACGCCGGGTGTGAGGAGGTCGCCTCAAACACCACTCGATTGAAGGCGGAATAACGCAAGGTGATTCGTGCCGAAGGATCAAAAACGGGTTCCAGGGGAGAAGGCGGGCCGTCAAAGCCTTCAACCACAACGCGGTCCGCCGCGCGTTGCTCGCGCAACCTCTGATACGCCTCCTCGGTCGAGGATACGTTGAGATAACGTTCGCACAACCGTGCGAGCTTCGGTTCCAGAAACTGGCCTTCCTCTGTCGTGTGCCGGGCAACGTCCTTTGTCCCGAACCCTTCACCCGGTTGGAATCGGAACCCCAGACACGCTTTCTTTTCCTCTCCCATCTGGACCCGGGTCGGCATTTTCCATTTCTCTATGATCCAGCTCCCATGCCGAAAGAGAAGAGTCGTTTGGACCAACACCCCCACGACCAGCAGGATCCCGAGAGGCATCCGAGCGCGGGGCAACAACCCGTACATTCCCAACAGCCCCAGGCTCAAGATCCCCAACCCATTGAACAGGTATTCGAGACTCTGAGACGGTTGACACAAGTGAGCGGGGGTGTGAATCTCCCGAACCTGCAAACCGTAGAGCGGTACACTGACATAGAGAAAGCACAGAAGGGCACAAACAAACGCAAGTGGCGTATAGGCCGGAACCGGCCATTCGAACTTCGCGATCCGGACTCGGAGCTCTTCTCGAGTGACCAACCACGCCAGCAGCAGCAGAATGGGGAAAATCAACACAAGACTGATTCGCCCGGGTACTCGGAAAGACGAGAACAGAGGAACCACTTTCCAGACGGCATAGTGAACCGGCGTCGCGGCCCCCAACATATAGAAAAATACGGCCAGACACGCGAGCCACAAGACCAGAATGACCCGCTCCACTTTCTGATTGACCAGAAGAACCAGCGGAAGCAGGGCTACGGCCGCAACAAGCGCCGACCCTCCGAAGGAGCCAAAAATGTCGCTATGAATCGGATTGAAGATTCCGCTTAGATTTCCGTAAACCGTGTCCGAAAATCCCAGGGAGAAAATATAGCGTTGGCCGACCCGTCCGGCGTTGGAGGCCATGAAATCAAAATAGAAGGGAACGACAAATACAGCCGCAAGCGCTCCGCCGGCCGCCATGCTGGCAAGCGCCTCGGCATAGTATCGGAACACCGGGCCCGGACGGATTTCGACTTCCGGCAACACGGTCCGCAAATAAAAAGGCGTCGCAAGAAGAACCAGCAACGCGCCCAGAAAACCGAAATACGCCATCTGAGGCTGACCGGAACAAATGAGCAGACAGGTGGATGCCAGAATGAAGAAGGAGCCAAACCGCCGGGGAACCTGCAGATACCGCCCCGCAATCGCCACAGAAAGCCAGAGGGTCGCAACAAAGCTTTCACACGGCGCCCCCACCCGGAGCATATCCAGCATGCGCATGTTATAAACAGTCAGAAAGGCAATCAGGAAAGCCAGGATCCGGGGGATTCGAATCCTGCGGAGAAACAGAAAAAGAAACAGGTGAGTCAGGCCGAGCGAGAGAAACCGCAGGAACGTGAGGATCTCCAGTGCAGAACCGTTCCAATACCCCGGCAGGAGTGAAGCCAGATGGGACATCGGATGATAGATACCACTCTCAATCAGGGCGCTCGATGGGGCGCCTCCGGCAAATCCCGGAATGAAAAGCGGGAAAGAGCCGTGCCGGATCGAAAAGAAAATCTCCATCTGCTGCTGAACGGCAAATTCCGGATAATCCGATCCCAGGGTCAAAGTCCCCACGAAGGGGACCATCCAATAGAGCACACCGAACGGCAACAGAAAAAAAAGGAGGTATCCCAGAAAACGCCAACGTTCGCCTGCAAACGATTTATCCACCACCTCGCCTCCTTCTCCGGTCTGCGTTCTTGAGGGCCCCTGCCTCCGGGAAACCATAGCAGGACCGGCGGCATCACACAAGAATACGATTGCCCTCTTGATCTTTCTCCGGAGGGGGGGTACTATAAAATTTGAAATAT
>DAOPYU010000552.1:0-2708 GCA_035353095.1 Candidatus Sumerlaeota bacterium
CCCTTCGGGATTCAAGAACAAACCCTATTCCTTTGAGTCTTTCAAAAAGTATCAGGCAAGCAATGAAGACTTTCTTGCAAGAAGCTCGCTTGTCAGCGGGTTTCCTGCTCACCTCGCAGGTTCCACCTGGCTGACCGGCTCGAGACTCCTCCGTTCCCCCTTGCTGAGGGATCGGACGGGAGCCCCCGCAACCGGCCCCCAGATCGTCTGCATCAATTCGTAGATTTCCGGCTCGGCGGTCATCAGCTCCGCCCGGTTGAAGGGGAAAAAGTCGTCCAGACCGAAATAGGACTCGGTCATTTCGGCGAAAAATTCTTTCTGGTCCGTCAGGCCATAATGCCGAACCCGCGTCCCATCGTAGAGGAGCGCCTTTTCTCCGTGGCCGCTTTTCTTGAACGCTTCATAGGCCTTGAGAATCCGGGGCTCTTCGAAACCCAACACCTGATCGTGATAAGCATGGGCCAGTTCATGAAGCACCACCCAGGGCTGTTCGTTGATGTTGCGGGGGGTCACCAGGTCCGCCACCTCGGGGATATGAACACACTTCGCCAGGTCGGCCGGATACCCGTTCTCGCGCAGCCAGTCGGCGCTGGGATGGTATTGCATCGCGCCCAGTTTGCCGTGGTTCAGATCGAGGATGATGGGCACCGCCATGAGTTTTTTCAGCGGTTCCGGCGCCACCACCGCCTTGATGTCGGCCAGTTTGCTTTCCAGGAATCGCAGCGCGCGTTGCCCTTCTTCCTCATGCGATCCTGCGAGCAGGCGGTCGTCCACGCGTACCGTCCAGCCTTCCACCTGACGGGGGGTGTGTGAAATTGGCTTTGAAGAGTCCGGCATTTTTTCCTGTTTCGGCGCCGCAAGGAGACTCCGCATCCCTTTGCCCAGGGCATCGCCCACCCGGAAATAAGTCTCGGCGTTACCGAACTCGTGGTGACCGTGGCCCGGATGGGGTGAATCGTCCGGATTTCGAACGAAGTCGTGTGTTTCGACGAAAAGAACGTTCCCCTTGAATTCCGGGCGAGCCGCAGCCGCGGCCTGGGCCCTCCGCAACCGCCCCCACTCGTCCGGCGCGTCCACCCACGGGCCGGTCAGTTCCCCGATGACAACGGGCAGATTCGGCGCCTTCAGGTCCCTGCGCACGTCGTGGATCAGATTGACCAGGTTCTGTTCGTATTCCGGTACGGCCTTCTGTGGATCGCATCCGTCGTTCCACCCCTGATACCAGACAAATCCCGCCAGTTCATAACCGTTGCCGTCATAACCGGGGAATTCGGACTTGAGGTTCTGGAGAGTCGCTCGGATTTCCTCGAGCATCTTCGTATAGTAAGGCCCCACCGTCCCCCCTGAACTCGGCGGACGGAAATCGGCGTACAGGCTCTTCCCCCCCCAGGCGGTCTTGATGAGCAACACCTGATTCTCGAAGTGATCTCCCAGGACACACCCGAACTGCAGCTCGGGACCGAAATGATGTGAATCGCCATAAGGCGTGAATCCCACCGTAAGCGGTCCGGCCTGGAGGGGGCTCCCCTCGGGTTGATACCGGACCCAGACATCTTCGCGAACGGCCCACTTTCCCTGGTCGTCTTTCAGATGCTTAAAGGGCCCCGCCTGGGCCGGGTCGCGCAGTAGAAAAGCCAGGGTCCCCTTCCCCTCGTTGTAATCTTTCCCGTCCAGATCCACCACGGCCTGCCCTTCCATGTTGGACTGACCCGCCAGAATGAAGACCAGAACCGGTCCTTTCCCGGTCGGGTCAGCTGCGGCCAAAACGCCAGACCCTGCCAGGACAACTGCGCAAAGGAAGGTGACGACAAAATTCATCGGTCTCATGTAAAGTTTCTCCTGCTCCGTGACCTGTTTTTCTACCCTTTTTTTTACCACTCCTGGCCGCAATGTCCTTAACCGGAGAACACCATACCGAATAACCCTTACCCGGGGTCCGCTCTTTTCCAGAATCTGTTTTGTTACCCGCCTTGCCCGCGTCATCTCCCCCGATTTCGATTTCAAAATTCACTCAATCGTGTCTTCACCACGTTTGAGTGGCCGATTCGATTGTAACGGCCAGGGTGGCGCGCAGCCAACTGAACTTCTCTTTCATGAAATCGAAATCGGGGCCGGACGTAATGAATCTCGCCGTTCCCTTGATCAGGAAACCGGCGCCCGCTCCATGCAGGCCCGCAACCTTGCTGCTCCCCAAGGTTATCAACACGTTGGGATTGAAGGCCACATTGGTCTCCGTCTTGTGCATGTAACCGGCCGGGATAAACAGCCGTCCATCTTGTGAGACCCGGAGATAACTGTTCCAGGTATTGACCAGGTGGGGTCCATCGGGGCCCAGGGTGGCGATTGCCACCACTCCGTCCTTCTTCATGATTTCCTGCAGTTTCTCGGGGATCATCGGGCGTTCCTCCTGTTGTTGAGTCTGTATTTCGCCGAATACTCGGCACGGGGCGGTAAAGATCGTCCACGAGTTCCTTTATCCAAAAAATCGCAGTTGAGCGCCAACGGCGCGAATTTATACCAGCCTGGGGCAAGCGCAGCGTCGCCCCAGGGAAGGTGTCCCTTTTTCATGAGGGCTGAAGGCCCGAACTATAGAAAAGGGACAAAATGGCTGAATAGCACGGGCTTTCAGCCCTTGCGGGAATAAACCCATCGGTTTTCCTGGGGCGATGCCCCAGGCTGGTATAAGATCGCGCCGTTGGCGCTTTCTC
>DAOPYU010000553.1:0-2700 GCA_035353095.1 Candidatus Sumerlaeota bacterium
TTGTGTTTGGGCCCCAAGGCGAAAAACGCATCAAAATCGCCCCACAAATTCTTTCCCCTATTCAAGAACCAAAGGCTCGTTTTCTGCCCTTAACCGCGCTTTTCTGATAAAAACGGAAAGTCGGCCCTCACCCCCCGGAACCGCCACCCGACGTCTTGCGTCTCCGTCCCGGTTTGTCCGGGCCCGCAAACCCCCGTTGCGCCAGCTCCGCCTCGAGCAACCGGATGCGCGCTTCCAGTTCTATTTCCTTCTGCTTCCGCTCGGTAATGTCGCTCACCAGCCCCTCGATGGCCACCGGACGTCCCATCTCATCGCAGATCAGCACATTCCGCTGATAAAGCCATCGAAGTTCACCCGAGCGATGCCGGATCTGGTACTCATAGGACTCCGAACCCTCGCCCCGAAGGAGTTTCTCCCATTCCTCGAGAAAATACGCTTGCCAGTCCGGATGGATCATCGCCTGAACCAGCCGCGGATTCTGGTAGCACTCCTCGGGGGAATATCCCGTGATCCGTTCCACAGCCGGGCTGACATACTCGTACCCCCCATCCGGCAGGGACATACGATAAATCACGTCATGCGCATTTTCGGCAATCAGGCGGAACCGTTCCTCACTGCGGCGCAGCGCCTCCTCGGCCCGCTTGCGTTCCGTCAGGTCGAGCTGAATGCCCTCGACCCGCACCGCCTGCCCTTCCGAATCCCGGATGACATGACAACGCACAAAAAGAGGGCGGATTTCCCCATCCGGCCGAATGATCCGGTATTCCACAATCAAAACCGACTCCGAGCCGTTCCTCGCCTGGTCCAGCGCCTCACAAAGCCGAACGAGATCCTCCGGATACACACAACGCAGGAAAGTTTCCCGAGAAATCGGTCCTTCTTTCGGCCAGTCGAAAATCCGCCGGCTCCCCTCCGACCAGAGAATTTCGTCCGTCTTCAGGTCGTGCGTCCAACTGCCCATCTGCGCAATCTTCTGCGCTTCGCACAGGTGCGCTTCCTGCTCGCGCAGCCGCGCCTCCACCTGGCGACGCTCAGCCAGTTCCACCTGCAACTGTTCGTTGGCCCGGCGCAACTCCCCCGTCCGCTCATGGATAATCCGTTCCTGCTTTTCGTAGAGGAAAGAATTGCGCAAAACCAGCGCTACAATCGAGGACAGACTGTTGAGCAGGTCGAGCAGCGGCGCCACATTCGCCGTATCGGGCAACCCCAGCAGCAACATCGAACCGACCCGTTCCTCCCCGATCAGAAGCGGGAAGGCGGCGGAAAGCCGATATCCCCGGTCCAGCAGAATCCCCATCGTCTCGGACTCGGCCTCCACGCGCCAGACCTGAAACGTGGGCTGAGCGCACGCGATCCGGTAAAGCCGCTTCATTTCCTCCGATTCGGCCCAGCGATACAGCCGCATCGGTCGCACACTGACCACCCGGTGCGTCAACTCGGTCTCCGTCTGCAGGTTCTGAATGAACAGAATACACCGCGCCCCGGTAATATTGAGCAGTTCTTCCGTCAGGTAATTCCCCAGATCCCCCGGATCCGCCGCATGACTCAATACATTGCGCAACAGATTCAGGACCATCATCGGGAAGGCGGGATCGGAAGGAATCGGCTCAACACTCATACCTGAAAAATCACCTGCTCTCGTCACATCACATCCGGAGACCACCGGCACATTCCTATAGAAACCGATCCTGTATCGGTTTGCCACACTGCGTCCAGAAAAACCGGCAGCAAAATGTCTCCGTGAAATCCCCCGCCCGGAAAGCCCTCGTTCTCTTTCCCTCGAGCGGGAGGAACAGAACTCGCTCAAATTCCCAAAAAATTCATAGGAAATCAAAGGAAACCCATCCACCCGCGCAAAAAGCGCAGGTACAGCCCCCCCGATTTCCCCATTACTGGCCCTTCGGAGCCTGCTCCCCAGGCTTTTTCGGCGGCAAAACCAGAACCGTCGGTTCATCCGCCGGGTACTCGGACAAGTCCGCCGTCAAAGCCAGCTCATTCGTATCAGCCCGCTTGACATGCTTCCAGCCCGCCAGAAAATCCGCCTCCGTGGCGATCGGCAATTCCGACTTCGGGTCGGTCTTGTAGTGCATGGGGACCACCACGCGCGGTTTGAGCTGCTCGATCACCGCCCGGGCGCCCCGGCCATCCACCGTATAATATCCGCCCACACAGATCAGCAACACATCCACCTTTCCCACCTGCTTGAGCGTTTCGGGCGACAAGGGGTGCCCCAAGTCCCCCGTATGCAGAATCCGCAGACCGTGGGCCTCGATCAGGAACATCGCATTTTTACCGCGTTTCGCGCCCTGAACATCGTCGTGGTAGACCGGAATCGAGGTGATCTTCACATCCTTGTTTTCAAAATGAACGGGACTCCAGTCCTTGCCATCCGCCGTCAAACCCCGCAAAACCTGCGGTTTCCCCGCAACAATCTCCAACGCATTGTGATCGAAATGCTCGTGGCTGACCGTCACCACATCCGCCTCGAACGGCCCGGCAAAATACCCCAATTTCGCGGGAACCGGATCCAGCACGATCCGGGTCTCCCCCACCTGCAACGTAAAGCACGCCTGCCCAATCCACGCCAGCAACAACACCGCCTGCATCATGATCCGGACTCCTTTTCTTCGATCGGCTTTTCCGCCTTCAACCAGGCCAGCGCCTCATCTTCACCCCTTGTCGCTTTCCGACTTCCCCCCC
>DAOPYU010000554.1:0-2699 GCA_035353095.1 Candidatus Sumerlaeota bacterium
GGATATATCCGGGATTTCCCCCGGTATGCCTGCGATGCCACACCCCCCGGCATCGAAACGTCCACTGGAATACGCATTCATTCTTTTGCGGCACTCAGCGCGGTTCGTCCGTATTGGGCTCCACCCTCGCCACCTTCAAACGGCCCGAAAAGAAGTCATCCACCAGGGCAAACGCCTCGGGATCGTACTTCTTCAGCCCCTCGCGCCCATTCTCCGGTTTCGGGCCCTTCATCCCCAGGTCCCCATGGGTTCCCACATACCACATCGTCAATTCGGACAGAAACTCCCCCCCATATCCACTGGCCGCATACGATTCCACCCAGAGCCCCTTCTCATTTGAACGCTTGAGCTGATCCAGAAATTTCTGACGGGTGGCATCGTCCAGGCCGCAATCGAAAACCCCGTGACAGAATTCATGGACACAGATGTCGCGCCCGCGGTACCGGTCCTTTTCGAGCCGGAGCAGATTTTCCTCCCCGCACGAGGAACTCAATCCCCCCATGCCGCGTGTCCGCTCATCCCGGGTCAGTCCGTTGTACTCGGGGAGTTTCACCCCTTTGTCCTGCCGGAACTCCGGAAGGTCGGTCGTCACCTGATCGCGCCCGATAATCTGCAACTGCGCTCCTGCCTTCACCAGATTTTCCAGCACAACCGGCTGGTTTTTCAACAACCCGTCCAACCGTCTCCAGGCCTCGTAGAGCGCCTCATCCGCCACCACCTGATGGGACTTGATCGGGATGCCATGGTAGTCCAGCCGCTTGGAAAAGAACCCATCCTCCGGCGGATTCAGAGTGACAATGGCAGGGCATCCTTCGGGCGCTCCCGCGACGCCCCCGGCCCGACCCGATCTTGAGGCACAGGCGCTCAAAACAACCACCACAACAAAACCCAGAAGAAGATTGCGTTTCACGGAAAGAATTCCTTTCTACAAGGCTTCCGAGCCGGTTACACAGCCCAGGAAGCTTACTCGTGAACAATTTTTTCATCCTCGAAATGGGAGGCCCCGTCGGTACCGCCCTTTCTTTTTGTGACATCTCGATCCTGTTCCTTTTCAAATGCCCTGTCAATTAAATTCTTTCCCAATAAAACCGGCCCAATCATGGCTCAAAATCTCTTCGATTCCCGTCCCGGATCTTTGCCGACGGTTTCCCTGGAGGAATCGGATGCGACCGAGAAAAATCCCAAAAAATCCGCCCATGCCTTTCACGTGCATAATATCAATTGGTAAATATCGAACCCCGGCAAGTTTTCCGGAAATATCAAGTCTCCCGGGCATCAGCCCCACCTGCAAAAAATTCGCTTCCACCGTGCAAGAAATACACCCAACCGAAGATCAAGACTCACAAACGTTTCTAAAATTCCATATTTAACTATTAGAAAACCTGAGTGTGAACTCAATAATATAATATGCCGCGATAGCCTGAATTCAAACAAACCTGACACAACAGCAAAACAGCGAAGAGTACTCACTTTTGAACAACCCGTTCAAAAGTGAGCAACTGCAACCGAACAGAATATATGAGATATGCAGAAAAACGATGCTCACGCGACACTCCTTGCCCGATTTTCCCTTATTTTGGGGCCCGCTTTCCACCTATGCAATTCCGAATGCGGCTTACAAAATACTGGCCCGGATATTGCTTTATATTAAGAACGTGCTGATTTGAGTACAGGAGCACCGTGTCGCAGTGACAGGTTCGCTTGAGACCCGAAGCGGCTGTCGTCCCGATGATGTGAACTGTTTTTTTTAGACACAAACACACAATAACAATGGAAACGTATGAGTACCGGAGAGGACCCTGTCACCATGAACCGTTCCAGAATTGTCCCCCATTTTCGTCCGACACACGCCATTTTCTATCTGGGCGCCCTGCTGCTCTGTGTACTGCCTGCGCGCAGTGTCCAGAGCCAGGAAAAAACGACGGGCACCCTAGTGGCCTGGGGTAACAATTCCTACGGCCAACTCCGCCTCCCCAATCCCAATACCCAGTTCATGGCGGTGGCCGCCGGTGACTGGTTCAACCTGAACCTGAAAGCCGACGGGACGATCGTCGCGCTCGGGAACAACAGCTACGGCCAGTGTACGGTCCCAAGCCCCAACAGCGACTTCACCGCCGTGGCGGCGGGCTGGGGCCATGCGCTGGGCCTGAAGGCCGACGGATCGGTGGCCGCCTGGGGCCGCAATAACGCTGGCCAGTGCGACGTGCCGGAGCCCAATGAGGATTTCATCTCGATTGCCGCCGGTTCGCGCCACAGCCTGGGCCTGAAATCCGACGGTTCGATCGTCGCCTGGGGCGACAATTGCACCTCGCAAAGCCTCCCGCCCACCTCGGTGGTCGGTTTTCAAGCCATTGCCGCCGGAACCAGCTACAGCCTGGCCCTGCAGAACGACGGTTCGCTCGTCGCCTGGGGCGACAACTCCTTCGGCCAGCTCAACCTCCCCACCACCAATACGGGCTTTACCGCCATCGCAGCGGGAAGCGCCCACTGCCTGGCACTGAAAGAGGACGGTTCGATTGTCGCCTGGGGACAGAATCTCTACAAACAGTGTCAGGTGCCCTCCCCCAACAGCGGATTCGTTGCCATCGCGGCGGGTTGGCGCCACAGTCTGGGTCTGAAATCCGACGGTACAATCATCGCCTGGGGGAATACTTCCTATAAACAATGCCTGGTCCCCACCCCGAACACCGCCTTCATCG
>DAOPYU010000555.1:0-2683 GCA_035353095.1 Candidatus Sumerlaeota bacterium
TGGACGTTGGATACATCCAGCACGACAGTCAGCCTCTGGAAGTGCTGGGCGATATGGCCAAACAGGTCGTCCGGGTCATTATTGACCGAGCCGGACGCTATGGACGACTCGATCCCCAACAGGTCCGGGAAGTCGAAGAAGTGGAACGTCGCTCACAGGCGGAACTCTCCGTCACCCTCCAGAAAATCGGTCAGCCCGAACGGTTGGCTCTGTTCGACATGGACGGAACATTACTGAAAGGCCGCTTCGTGGTCAATCTGGCTCATCGGGTCAATAAGGCGGAAGAACTCAATACCCTGCTGGATCATGCGGATCTACCGGCCGACGAACGAACCCGACAGATTGCAGCCCTGTTCAAAGGAGTCCCCAAAACAGTCTTCGAAGAAGCGGCGCGCAGCATTCCTCTCATGCCTGGAGCGGTGGACCTGGTTCTGACACTTCGAAAAGCCGGATACCGCGTCGGAATCGTCAGCGACAGTTTTCTTGTCGCCACCGAAATCATCCGCCGCCGCGTATTCGCCGACTTCAGTATCGCTCACCTCATGCGTTTCGGACGCGGTACCGCAACAGGCGAAGTCACTCTTTCCCCCGCCATGCAACACGAAAACGGCTGCCCACAACACCCCCTCTGTAAATTGAATGTCCTCCTCCACATGTGCGAACAACTCAATATCAGTCCAGAGCGAGTTCTCGCAGTAGGTGACAGCGACCCCGACGCCTGTATGCTCAAAGCGGCCGGAATGTCCGTCGCCTATGAACCCAAAACGCCGGAACTCGAGAAATCGGCCCGACATGTCATACGGGAAAATCTGCTCGGAATCCTGTCGTGTCTGGATGAACCCCTTAAGTCCCCCCCGCAGACAAGCAGGTAATCCACACAAACCATAACTCCGCCACTCCCCCACACCGGTCTCCCACTACCGGGCGCCTAACGCATCATCAGGTAGGAGACGCCGTGTGCGACACCCCACGCCAACACGGCCAGCACACTCATCCTGACCAGATATACTACCAGATGAGTACGTGTTGCCGGCTCTCCACACGCGGTCTCTCCCTCCAGCAGGAGAATATCAATGCCACGCGAAACCAGACAGATCAGAACGGTCAGGAGAAAAAGTCCATCCACCCAGGAAAAAACAGGCTCCTGTTGCATGATGTAAATCAGGATAAAGAGTGCCGCCCCCGGACCGAACAGAAACCAGCCGATCCGCACAAAACAACCCATAAAACTTTGCAGGGAACTTTTCCTGGAATGCTCTTGATTATCCATCGAGACCACCTCCCGAATACAATCGAAGTATTCGAGCGGCGGCCCGACCACTCAGATCCTGCGGTGAAAAGACTCCACCGCACCCTTTTTATGAAAAAAACGCACCAGTGCGATTCACTGACCTTATTCTATTCAGTCCCTCCCACTTCTGTCAAGCGAATGCGGACCTGAATGCCGAAATGGAAAAACGGAGTCTCCCTTTCCCCTGACAAAAGAGCCGCAGGCGGATGGCCTGCGGCTCTCTCAAACAACTGTTTCCGACACGCGACGCCTTGTTCTTATTTCTCGCCGAATTCGCGAATCAGACGCAACGCTTCACGATAGGAAGTCTTGGAGCCCTCACCGAGGGGCGCGAAGACTTCGCGCAGCACTTCGATTTCCTGGGCCGTGGGCTTGTAAAGCATCCACAGATCCTCGTCCTTGAGCATCGCCTTGAGCCCCTTGGGCGCGACACGGTCGGCCAGGATTTCCTTGCGCAGAACGTCCGGGTTGGCGTTCTTTTTCGGTTTCTCTTTCTTCTTGGCCTTCTGGCCCGACTGCGGCTCCATGGACACGAAACTCTGGAACTTCTTCGGGAGTTTGCCGCGCGCCCACATCAGCACCGCTTCCTGCTCCGTGATGTCAATGTCCTTCGCCATGCGCAGCCACAACTCCAGCGACGGCTTGACGTAGCCCTTTTCGAACTTGAAAATGGCCGGGCCGCTCACACTGTACCGCTTTCCAAACTGATCCTGAGTCAGATTCAGCTTGGTCCTGCTTGCGCCAATCAGATCCCCGATTTCCATGATGAATACTCCTTCCTCAAACCTCGAAATGTTGTGGTACCTCCCTACCACGTATTTGTTATGGCACGCTGACCTTGCAACTGCAAGAAAAAACGACCCTCCCGTTCCATCCAAAGCATTCACGTTGAAACCGGCGGTGAAGACCGGAACAGGGGAGCCGGAACAGAAAATGGCGACCCCACCGCCTCGCTCCAGGATCTCCTCATGGTCTAGTTTTTCGTTTTTGTTTGAGGGGAAACAGAAACCACTCCTCCGTCATCCCCGCGAAAGCGGGAATGACGGATGGAAGGAACCCTGAATAACCCCATAAAATCTGGGGAATCACCTCTCGACTGGAGAACGAGGGTCCCTGTTGCCTCTCTCTACCTCGACGCGCCAACGGGCGCCGTGTGGCTAGTAATCGGTACGACTCTCTCGCAGAATCTACGCAGACCGCGACGATTTTCAGCCACAAAAATGCACAGAAGGCACAGGAAAATTTTCTGTTTTGTGACTTTTGTGCCTCTTGTGGCTGACAACAAAAGGTCTCCGCGTCCCTGCGTCTCTGCGCGATGATTCTTTTCATCCCCGTTCTCTCGGGGTTTCACGTCTCCCCACGGTAATAGACCTCGCGCTCTGGGCGGACACA
>DAOPYU010000556.1:0-2675 GCA_035353095.1 Candidatus Sumerlaeota bacterium
CTGGCTGCCCTTAAGTGACCTCTTATTTTATTGTATGTTTCTGATTAGTAGCAGCAGCCAGCAGGATTCTTTAACAACCCTCTGGTCATTAATTGAGAAGAAATAATGTTTCATTTCAATCAACGACCAGTGCCTGGCGACCTAAATTTTTTCTTCTTTTTCTGAAGAAAAAGTCAGTAATACTTCAGTAGGTTCCGCACTCAAAACATCTTATCTTGGTATCAACAAACGGGATGCCATATGCGTATATTACTCATTGAAGACCAGATCAAGGTTGCTGAAGCCCTCCGGCATGGACTCGAAACCGAGCGTTTCAACGTGTCTGTCGCCACCACCGGGGAAGAAGGCTTTTACCTGATTTCTTCTCAAGTTTTCGACCTTCTCATCCTTGACTTGATGTTGCCCGGACGCGATGGTTTGGAAATCTTGCGTACCTTGCGTAACCGAGGACAGGATACGCCGGTCATTATTCTCTCGGCGCGTGATGCTGTCCAGGACCGGGTACTCGGTCTTAATCTCGGGGCGGACGATTATCTGGTCAAGCCCTTCGCCTTTGAAGAATTACTGGCACGCATCAGATCCCTGTTCCGGCGCGGACGCTCCCAAGATATGCTGCGTTTTATTGTTA
Organism: Candidatus Sumerlaeota bacterium; assembly: GCA_035353095.1. Lineage (GTDB taxonomy): Bacteria > Sumerlaeota > Sumerlaeia > UBA8349 > UBA8349 > DAOPYU01. The sequence continues at coordinate 629 of DAOPYU010000556.1, forward strand.
ATGATTTGGAACTAGACCGGGTCACGCGACGGGTTACCCGCAACGGCACTGTGATCGAACTCACCACCCGCGAATACGAGCTGCTCGATTACCTGCTACTCCATCAGGGGCGCGTGGTGTCAAGGGAAATGTTAGTTCGCGAAGTATGGCGCGAGGCGGCGCGAGCCACACCTCTGGACAATGTCATCGACGTGCATATCGCCCGACTGCGCCGCAAGATCGACAATGGTCACGCGCAGCCACTGATTCACACCCTGCGTGGCGTCGGCTTCATGATCCAGGAGCAGGAACCGTGATCGCAGCATGGCGCCGGCTGACCCTTCGCTCCCGACTCACCGCTGCTTTTGCGTTGGTGTTCGGCGCCATGCTGCTGGCCTATGCGCTGGCCGTCTATCTGTTGATCCGTGACCGTTTCGCCGCTGAACTGGACCACCGTCTGGATCAAGAAGTTGAAATTGCTGAACGCAGCATTGGTCGAGATGTGAATGGTCGATTGATCTGGCGAAACGCCCATAATTCCGAAGAAGGAGAGTGGACTCGCAACGTGGCCTGGATTGATGTCTGGCGCGCCGACGGAACGCTTGCCCTACGCCGCCAAGACGCGGCGACCGGCTCGGGAGAAACGTCCCTCCCGCCACTCGATATCGCTTGGACAGGCCTGCGGTCCCTGGAGCTTCCCGGCGAGGTGCACCTGCGACTCCTGCAACGCCGCGTTTCCCTTGAAGGCGAAATGGTTCTGGTGCGCGCCGCTCTCCGCGAAGACGACTTCGCGCGTGGTCTCGTGGTCGTCCTGTGGGTTATGGTCGGCGGTCTGCCCGTCGCCTTACTGGCAGCGGGGGCGGGCGGCTACTGGCTGGCCGGCCGGGGGCTCGCGCCCATCCACCGCATGGCCGGGGAGGCCGAGGCCATTCACGCCGGACGGTTGGACGCGCGGCTCCCTGTGGACAACCCGTTCGATGAACCGGGGCGGCTTGCCGTCGCCTTTAACGCCCTACTAGCGCGGCTGGAGGCTGCCTTCGGAGAACTTAGACGTTTCACCGCCGATGCCTCCCACGAACTGCGCACGCCGCTCACGGTAATTCGCAGCGTGGGCGAGGTGGGCCTACGCGAGCCGCATTCGGAAGCCGAGTACCGCAACATGATCGGCACCATGCTTGAGGAGGTTGATCGGCTCACCCTGCTGACCACCATGCTGCTAGAGCTGACCCGCTCTGAATGCGGGCGAGCCGAGATGAAATGCGAGCAAATTGATCTGCGTGAGCTCATCCGGGATGCGGCAGGCTTCCTCGGCGTGCTTGCCGAGGAGGGGCATGTGTGCATCGACCTCGAACTGCCTGAAATCCCTGTTCTGGTTTCAGGCGACTGGACGATGCTGCGCCAGGCCCTCATCAACCTGCTGGATAACGCCATCAAGCACAGCCCGCCCGGCGCGACGGTCACGCTGGCCTGCCAGGCAGGTGATGAACAGATGAAAATCAGCATCAGCGATCAGGGCGATGGCATTTCGGTGGAGCACTTGCCGCATGTCTTCAAACGTTTCTACCGGGTTGATACCTCCCGCAGCCAGGATGGAAACCGCAGCGGCGGTTTCGGCCTCGGAAGCTTCCGTCATGGCGGCAGCCGGGATGGCGTCGGCGTCGCTGTCTGCGTCGTCGGCGGCGGCGGTCTGGGGCCGCACCACCTTGACCACGCGTTCGTCCTCTAGAACTTGATACACCAGCCGGTGCTGGATGTTGATGCGCCGTGAACACGCCCCGCGCAAATCTCCAACCAGCCGCTCGAATCTAGGTGGGCTCTGGAAAGGGCTCCTCGCCAGGATGTCGAGCAGACGCTCCACACGAGGACGCAAGCCCGCCGCCCCAATCTTTTTTGCGTCCCTCTGCGCCTGAGTCGTAAAGACCAGCCGCCAAGTCACCACTTCGGATCGTCTGAGCACTTGGAGACCGGTGTCGTCATGCCTTTGCGGATGGATTCTCTCATGCCGGGAATCGAAAGTAGATGGAGCGTCTCCTGGATCGCGCGCCAATCCTCCTCGGGCAGCAACACC
>DAOPYU010000557.1:0-2666 GCA_035353095.1 Candidatus Sumerlaeota bacterium
CCGGGCAGCCTGCCTCCGGGGTACCCGCAGGGCCTGTTTACTCGGACACGGAAGTAGAGGAGATCACCCGGCAGATCCGTTCCCTTGACCTGGTGTTTGTTGTTGACTGTACCGGTTCCATGCAGCCGTTTCTGGATGCGACGCGTCAGGCTGTCACACAAATCAGTACCCAGATTCGCAGTCTCAATCCCCGGCCGGACTTGGCACTTGGCTTGGTCGCCTATCGTGACTGGGACAGAGAATCCGGGTTTGCCGCCATGTACTGGGACTTGGAAAAAGACCCGGAAAAGTTTCTGTATCTGATTTCAAACTTGTGTGCCGCTGAGGGTGGCGACGTTCCGGAGGCGGTCTATGAGGGACTGTTTGCGGCGATTACCAAGACCAGTTGGCGGGGAGGTGGATTGTCCGACCGAATCATTGTGCTTGTTGGGGATTGCCCGGCGCACGAGCCAGGCGAAGTCGGCAGTCAGGGGTACAGCCGGAATCAGGTGGTGGAACTGGCGGCTCAGAAGAATATTCGGATTTTCTCCCTGGCGGTCGGGGGATATGAGGAACTTCCCACTCGGCAGCAGCGGTGGGCACAGTTCGCCGACCTGGCCAGGCGTCGGGGGGGATCCATTTACCCGGTTGAACAGGAAGCACAGTTGGTCCAGACAATTCAGGGTATCCTGGCTCAGAGGAGCGAGGTAATCCAGAAGAGGAACGTGGTTGTTCAGTCCCTGCGCGCGGGCAAGTTGCGAACCCAGGTGGCGGCTGATGAACAGATGGAAATAGGCGAAGTGACGGAGATCGTGCAGTTTCTGGAAAATGGCGGCATAGACCCGGGGCGTCTGGCCAGTTCGGCGTCATCCAATACCCCGGTATTCGGTGAGGGGTGGGCGCCGATGGAAAAGGACGGCAACCAGTTGCTCAAGCGGCAGGTGTTTCTCTGCCGGGCCGAACTCGACTATCTGCTCTCCACCCTGCACATGCTCAACAGCAGTCTGGCACCCGGGACCGCCTCGCGGCTGTTCAGCGTGGGCATCAGCAGTCGGATTTTCCCGACGGCGGACCTGCTCGAGGATGACCTGCCACAGGATGTCTGGCTTCAGGCCCAGGGTATTCCGACGGGGCCCTCCTCGATCCTTCGCCTGAGCAAGAGCGAAATTGCCCACATGTCCGAACAGCGCCGTGCTGAACTCCGTGATCGAATCAGCCGGGAGATCATTCCCGCGCTTGTCAACGCGAGAAACGACAACAGTCGCTGGTTTCAGCGCGGCGACCTGGAATGGGGCTGGGTGGATGAGTCCCTGCTTCCTTGAATTTGTCGAAAGAGAGGCGGAAGAATGCCTGATAATGCCCACAATCTACTCGAAGAATTCCGGGCCCTGTCCCATTTGGCTTTTGTGCTGATTTGCATGCTGGCTGGCATTCTGGGTTTGGCCTGTCACTTTCAAAGTACAGTTTTCTTTCTGATAGGCGGTTTTTGCTACGTCTTGTTCTCATACTTCTTCTACATGGACTTGTTGCGTACCGGGTATATCTTAAGGGCCAATTCCTGGACACAGTGTTTCTGGAGTTTGTTCGGACTGCTGGGTGGATTGTTCTGTACCTCCCTGATTATGGGTTTTGCCATGTTGATTGTCGAACTCGACAATATGAGTTCGTTTCAGGTCTGGTGGAGGTCTCGTTTCTACAGGTTATTACTGGGTTACACGTTTGAAGAAGTACAGAAAGAGCACCTGAAAAGCAAAGAACCTCAAGAGAAGGAAGGAGAGGGGTGTCGTCATGGACAGACTGACAAGCGCTGACGGTATTTCCGTGGTTTTTCTGGTTATAGGTTGTTTTCTGGCGGGCGCCGCCCTGTTTTCCCTGTGGATCAGCGCACGGTCCCAGCAGGAGGCTCCGGATTTTAACAAACGCGAGAAATTTTCGTGCTTCCGGTTGAGACATCTGGTCAAGGATTACCAGGATAGTTCGGGCGGAGAGTTCCGGATCTTCGACGGTCTCTCGTTGGACATTCCGTTGGGACGTATGGTCGGCATTCTTGGGCCGAGCGGGTGTGGAAAATCCACGCTCCTGAACCTGCTGGGGGGCATTGACGCCCCCGACCGTGGTTCTATCTCGATCGTCACGGCAGGCGACAGTCAGCCGGTCATGGTGCAGAAATTGTACGCAACCGGCCGGGTGGCCTTCATTTTTCAGGAACTCAATCTCATCAGCCACCTCTCGGCCGAGATGAACACGGCGCTTCCCCTGTTGTGCCGTGGAGTATCCCGGCGGGAGGCCCTTTCAATCGCTCGTGGAAATATGGAACGATTGGGTCTCAGTGGTAAGGGAAAACGGAAACCTTCCGAACTTTCAGGCGGAGAACGGCAGCGTCTTGCAATTGCCCGGGCCCTGACCCAAGGCGCCGATATTCTCCTTGCAGATGAGATCACGGGGTCCCTGGATGAAAAAAACGCCGAATTCACCATTCGTCTGCTCAAACATATCTCCAGTGAGACGGGTCTCAGCGTTATCCTGGTCACCCACAATGAAATACTGGCCAGACGTTACTGTGGTGAAAACAACCTCATCCATCTGGACCGGATGGTCCGGTCTTCCGCTTCCGAGACACCGGCGGGGCGCGTGTTTCCTGCAGCTGGTTCTGCGGGACAAGAACATGGATCTGAACCCCCGCCCAG
>DAOPYU010000558.1:0-2651 GCA_035353095.1 Candidatus Sumerlaeota bacterium
AAACAGGAGGGACCGGGTCGCTCACAACCCGGTCCCTCCTGTCGTTTCAGATTTCAATCTGGATCGTGTCGTTTCAGGCAGGTTCCCCCGCGGGCTTGCGCGCCACCAGGATGAGTCGCGTGGACTCTTCGGCATCGTATGCCTCGCCCGAGAACTCGCCGTAGGTCTTCTCCATCTCCAGCCCCGCCACCCGGAAAAGTTCCGCCATTTCCTCGAACGTGTAGAGGCGCACATCGTAGGAACGCTCGGTCTGGCGCCCCTCGAGTTCGATCAGGGTGTCGTTGTGCAGAATATGCGTGGCGGGGTCGAACGACCAGTCCTCGGTCAACAGCAGGTTGTCTATCTGCTGCTGGGTCGAGGAATGTTCCTCGATGATGTCAATGAGGGGGACCAGGTTGGCCATGTCGATGAGCAACTGTCCCCCGGGTTTCAGGACCCGGGCGAACTCGTTGACCACGCGCTGGTTGTGCGCCTCGTCGAAGTAGCCGAAGCTGTTGAACAGGTTCAACACGGCGTCGAACCGGTCGGCGGGAAACGGGAGCGTCCGCATGTCGCCCCGCACGAATCGGGACGCGGGCAACGCCTCAGTAGCGCGCCGCAGGCAGTCCGGGTCGAGATCCAGTCCCACGATCGAAGGGAACAGCGGCCAGAGGTACTCCATGTGGCGGCCGTATCCGCAAGGGCAGTCCAGCACCGCGGCGCCGGGTTGCAGGTCCAGCGCGTCGCAGGCGAACTGCGCCTCTTCCATCGCCACAGCCGGTTCCAGAATGTAGTCGCTGTAAATCTCGCCATACGGCTCGGCAAAATAACTCCGGAACCATTCGTCTTGCGCCATTGGGTCGTTTCCTCCTTCGGGTTCAGACTCGAACGGCGTTATCCTACCAGCTCCTTTTCGATCTGTTCAAGCGTCTTTCCCTTGGTTTCCGGCACAAACAGGTGGATGAAGACGAATCCGGCGGCGCAGATGGCCGAATAGAGCCAGAACGTGCCCGCCGCGCCCAGGTTCTTGTTGAGAACCGGGAAAGTGTAAGTCAGGACGAAACAGGCGATCCACAACGCCCCGACTGCCACTGAAACCGCCGCGCCCCGGATGCGGTTCGGGAAAATCTCCGAAATCAGCACCCACGTGATCGGCGCGAGCGAGAACGCGTAGCACCCGATGGTGGCCAGCACCGGGATCACCACGCCCAGCCCCTTGAAGCCCAGACTGTACGACAACCCGATGAAAAAGTGGAACAGGCAGATCCCCGCGCACCCCACCAGCATCAGGATGCGCCGCCCGAAATGGTCCACCGTCTTGATCGCGATAAAAGTACAGATCAGGTTCACCAGACCCGTGATGACGATCTGGAACAGCACATCGCTGACGTTGTACCCGGCCTGTTTGAAAATCTCTTCGGCGTAGTTGAAAATCACATTGATCCCGCTCCACTGCTGCAAGATCGCCAGGAAACACCCGATGCAGAGGATCTTGAGCATGCGCGGGTCGAGCAGATCGCCGAAACGTACGTGCTGGACCTCCTCGCTGGCCAGGGTGTTCTGAATGTCGTTCACTTCCTTCTCGGCGTGGGCCTGCCCCCCGATGCGCGCCAGAATGCCGAGCGCCTTTTGACTTTTGCCGTTCTTGACCAGCCAGCGCGGGCTCTCCGGCACCAGCAGCGCCCCCACAAAGAAAATCAGGGAAGGAACGGTGACGGCGGTAAACATCCACCGCCAGCCGTACTGGCCGTTCCACGACTGGCGGATCATCTCGGCGGTCGTGTCGGCGGGCATTTTCTGGGCAATGAACATGTTGACCACCTGCGCCGCCAGCACGCCGATCACAATCGTCAACTGGTTGATGGCCACCAGCCGCCCGCGCATGTGCGCCGGCGCCACTTCGGCGATGTACATGGGCGAGAGGTTCGACGCCATCCCGATCGCCACGCCCCCCAGAATCCGCCAGATGACGAACAACTGGAACGTGGCGGCCCATCCGGTCAGGACTGACGACACGGCGAAAATCAATGCCGAGATCAGCAGCAGAATCTTGCGGCCAAACCTGTCGCTCAGCGCGCCCGAGACCATTGAACCCAACAGACACCCCAGTAGCGCGCAGCTGTTGGCCCAGCCGCTGACGGTCTCATTCACTTCGATGCCGGGAACGCCGTTCACCAGCCCGTCCCGGGCGATTCCGAAAAAGGGCTGAAAGAACGGCTTCGCCCCGCCGATCACCACCCAGTCGTAGCCGAAGAGCAGACCGCCCATGGCCGCCACCAGCGAGATGGCCCAGATGTACCGCAGGTTGTACTGCGCGGGAACCCCGCTCGACGATGGCGTACCGGTCACGATGTTCATGCGATCTGTCTTCCTTGCCGTCTGGAATGAAGGGCGCGCAGGAAAGCTTCGGCCTTCCCCGGGCCACCCGTGGAACCCGTGTCGTGTCAAAACCCAGAAGGGGGGCGGATCCGGGAACCTGCCAGAACGCCGATTCTTCGAACAATGGACTTTCTGACAACCGCAAACGCCGCGTTCCCTGTCGCTCCCAGCCGTCAGTAATCCCCTCGGGAGTGGTTGGCGTCAAGAAAAAACGCAGAATCCGGAAAGAAGAAAATCACAAAAATGGACAATCTGACAAAAACTGGAGAATCGTGACCGGAAAATCCCGCACC
>DAOPYU010000559.1:0-2645 GCA_035353095.1 Candidatus Sumerlaeota bacterium
GCATTGGGGACACCCCCCGAGAGGCCCTCGACCATGAACGCGGGCGAAAAATCAGGCAGGCGCGACAGGGTGGCCAGAAACGTCTGGTACCGCGCCTTCTGCGCCTCGAGACCGCGGACCCGCAGGATCTGCGCGTATTGCTCGGCCCGGAGGTAGAGCGGGTCCACCCGGTCCGCCACCGCGTACACGGGCGCGTGGCGCACCGGGCCGATGACGGTTCCGGGCGGCAGGTTGAGCAGGGCCCGGAGGCGTTCGGTCTGCGTGGCGCGCTGCTCGGCCAGAAGGACCCGGTCATAGGCCAGCTGGGCCGACTGACTCTCGGCCCGGAACGCCTCGTTGAGTTGGGTCTGGCCGGTTCCCTGCTGCTGGTAGGCCAGCTGCGACTGGTTGCGGAAGAGGGTTTCGATCTGCGCGGTGACGCTGGTCGCCCGGTCCAGGTAGGCCAGTTCGTACCAGGTGTTCTTCACCTCGACGATCAGGTCGCGCAGGGCGATCTCGTACTGCAACCGCGCGAGGTCCGCCTCGGTGGCCGCGATCCGCCCCCCCGCCCAGATTTTCTGCGGCCAGGGGACCTCCTGCATGATCTGGACACTCTCCCACCGGTCCATCGTGAAACTGTAGTTGAGTTCGTAGAGGGAGGGATCGGGCAGCGAGAGCGCCTGCGGCTCGGTCTGGATCATCGCCGCCCACTGCTGGCGCTGCGCCTGGACGCCCGCGTTGCGTTCCACGGCGAGCCGGACGACTTGATTCAGGGAGGGGGCCTCGACCAACCCGCGCGAGGTCGCCTCGTCGAGCGCGGGTTGCATCGCCGCCCGCCACGCGGCGGGCGTGTTGTCGGCGATTCGGGTGTTCATGCACCCCGTCACACCGGACAGAAGGCATCCAACTGCAAGGAGAAACAGGATTTCAGTTTTTGGCTTCATAGGAACACCCGGAAATTCTGGTCATTTGATTCGAGATCGCAGGGGACCGAAGAACGGTTGGGGAGAAATGTCTCCTCCCATTTTTCCGGAATCCTCCGGGAACCGTTCGGAATCCCTGAATGAGGGTATTGTATGCCAGGCAAGGCACGGGCCGCCACTGAAATAGAACCGGTATTCAAAGCCATCAATGCCCGATCCCCCGCTCATTTACATTGCCTGTTCCCCCCGTCTCATCGTAAGATAATCGGGTCTTGCTCGAAGCCTCGAAGACAGCCAGGCGCATCCCGTTCGGTTTCAATGATCGTGGGGAGAGACGTGGCCTAACTTCGCTACCTTCGGGTAAATTTTCCGATGCTTAAATGACTCAGGGACACCCGGTCCATGATTGAAGCGATCATCGAATACTCCTGCCGGAACAAGTTGCTCGTCCTGGTCGGCTTTCTGGCGCTGACGGCGGTGGGGGTGTGGGTCATGAACACCACGCCGATCGACGCCATCCCCGATCTGTCCGAAAACCAGGTCATCGTCTTCACCGACTGGATGGGGCGCAGTCCGCGCGAGATCGAGGACCAGATCACCTACCCGCTGTCGGTGAACCTCCAGGGCCTCGCGGGCGTCAAGACCGTCCGGTCGTCGAGCGAATTCAACTTCTCGATGATCAACATCATCTTCGACGACTCGGTGGATTTCTACTTCGCCCGCACGCGCGTGCTCGAACGGCTCGCGCTGGCCAACACCTACCTGCCCCAGGGGGTAGTCCCCTACCTGGCGCCGGACGCCACCGCCCTGGGCCAGATCTTCTGGTACACCGTCGAGGGGGACAACCACGATCTGGGGACCCTGCGCGCGCTCCAGGACTGGTATGTGCGCTACCAGCTCAACTCCGTCCCCGGCGTGGCGCAGGTGAGCAGTGTGGGCGGTATGCCGCGCGAGTACCAGATCGATGTCACCCCCGAGCGCCTGCGCGCCTACAACCTCACGCTGGGTCAGATCTACGGCGCCGTGGCACGCAGCAACAGCGCCGTGGGGGGACGGGTGGTCCAGAAGGGGAACGCCGAATACCTGATCCGCGGGGTCGGGTGGATCCGCGATATCGAAGACATCCGGAACACCGTGATCGAAGAGCGGGCGGGTGTGCCGATCAAGGTGGGCGACGTGGCCACGGTCCAGATGGGCGCGGAATTCCGACGCAGCGTCCTGGAAAAGGACGGCAAAGAGGTCACCGGCGGGGTGGTGATGATGCGCTACGGCGAGAATCCCCTCGAGGTGACCCAGCGCATCAAGGCCAAGATCCGGGAACTCCAGAAGGGCCTCCCCAGCGGGGTACGCATTGTCCCCTTTTACGACCGCACACGCCTGATCGAAACCGCGGTTCATACCGTCACTAAGGTCCTCGAACACGAGTTGCTCATCGCCACCATCGCGATCCTGCTCATTCTGGTCCACATCCGGAGCGTCTTCGTGGTCGTCATCACACTGCCTCTCTCGATCCTTGTCGCGTTCATTCTGATGCGGATCTTCCACATCTCCTCGAACATCATGTCCCTCTCGGGCATCGCCATTTCCATCGGGATTCTGGTGGACCAGGCGATCGTCATGCTCGAAAACGCCACCCACCGCCTGACTCAGAAATTCGGACGGGAAAAAATCACCGGCGACACGACCGACATTGTGGCGGCGGCCTGCCGCCAGGTGGGACGGCCCATTTTCTTCTCGGTGGTC
>DAOPYU010000560.1:0-2638 GCA_035353095.1 Candidatus Sumerlaeota bacterium
AAAATGCGGCCGGTCTTCCAAAATGACTTGCCAAACACCGGCTCTTGGGATAGATTGTTTGAGTTGATGTCAGGTAATCGAGTGTGGGTGTTTTCGTAAGGCGAAACGGATGTCTATTCTTTTCGTTGCCGAGGAGCGGGTATTCTACGCCTCGACCGGTTCGGAAAGAATCACTCCGGATTCGGGCGCCGACCTGCGGAGGGAATGAACGATGCCGGTCCCATCGCTTCTATTCCAGTTTTCTGTTCCAACGCGTCTTTCCATTCTTCATTTTCCCACCGACCATTTTCCTGCGCCTGTGACACCTTTTCATTTCTTAAGGGCGGAATGTCTGCGGCATCCGCTCGCGAGGGGGTAAACGCGCCAGAGAGGGGACTCATTCGTTTCGTTCTTCGACCATCGGATGGGATCTTTTCCAGAATTCCAGAATCAGGCAGGAACCAACCAAAAACAAGGGAGGGGAAACGCATGTTCAGGGAAATGACGGTCGGCAAAAAGATTGGCGCGGGTTTTTGTGTTCTCATCCTCATCAGTCTGGGACTTGGCGCCATCGCAATTGTTCAGATGCAGATGGTGACGCGTCAGGCTTCGATCATGTCGGTCGAGAAAGTCCCGGCGGCGCGCGTCTCGAGCAGCATCGAGCGATCGGTCCAGGAGGTGATGCTGGCTCTGCGCGGTTATGGTTACACCGAGAGCGAGACCTACCTCAAGGAGGGTCAAACCGGCTTCACCAAACTGTTCGATTCCCTGCAGGAAGCCTCCGGCCTGATCGAGAAATCGAAAACCCTGACACCTCTGAAAACCCCGGTTGAGAACGCACAGGCCGCCGCGGAGAAGTATCAGGCGCTCCTCACCCAGACCATCGCGAATACGGCGGAACTCAACCAGCAGAAGAAACTGATGGAAGAGGCAAACACCCGATACGAGAAATTACTCCAGGAATACCTGGCCAGCCAGGAGGAGAAATTGACAAAAGAGGTGGCGGACAAAGCGGCCGCGGAGACCCTCAATGAACGCATCCTGAAACTGCGGGTTGCCAACGAACTGTTCCGATACGGGGAACAGAACGTCCAGGCCACCTGGGAGGCGCTGGCGCAACGCGACGCGAAAATCATTCAGAGCGCGCAGGCCAATTTTTCGGAAATAGACAAACGGCTCGATCAGCTGCGTCCCCTCACCCGGACCCCCGAAGATACCCAGAGAATGGAAGAAGTGAAGAAAGATACCGACGCCTACAAGGGCGCGATGAACGCCTTGCTGAAAGCTTGGATGACGCGTGAGAGTCTGGCCAAACAACGCCTCGAAGCCGGATTGGCCGTAAGCGGCGCGAGCCAGGAGGCCGCCCGAATCGGGTTGGACGACGTCACCCAGGTGGGGAAAGACGCCGTCGAAACCCTGTCGGCCTCGTCGAATATCCTGATCGGGGGCCTGATTGCCGCCTTGATCCTGGGAATCGGGATCGCCGTCTTTATCACCCGCTCGATCACCCACCCCCTGCAACACGCAATTGACGCCGTCACAAGCGGTTCCCTGCAGGTCGCGTCGGCGGCGAGCCAGATTTCCTCGTCCAGTCAGCATCTGGCCGAGGGCGCCACCAAACAGGCGGCCAGCCTGGAGGAATCCTCCTCCGCCCTCGAGGAACTCGCCAGCCAGGCGCGGTGTAACGCGGAATCGGCGGAGCGCGCCAACCGGCTGGTCGAGGACGCCCGCACCATTGTTCGCGACACCTCGGATGCCATGAAACTGATGGTCACGACCATGGGCAACATCAAGGAATCCGCCGGGCACATTTCCGGGATCATCCGGACGATTGAAGAAATCGCGTTCCAGACCAACCTGCTGGCGTTGAATGCCGCCGTTGAGTCCGCGCGGGCGGGGGAACATGGCAAGGGCTTTGCCGTGGTGGCCGAAGAAGTGCGCAGTCTGGCGCAGCGCGCGGCGGCAGCCGCCAGGGATTCCGCCTCCCTGATCGAATCGAGCGTGGGCCAGGCCAATCAGGGGGCCGAGGTCGTCCAGCGGGCCGCGCAGGGGGTCCAGAATGTGGCCGACAATTCCTCGAAAATTGCCGAAAACATGATGGCGATCAACCAGGCGTCCAAACAACAGGCTGAAGGGATCAACCAGATCAATCTCGCCGTGGCCCAGATGGACAAGGTCACGCAGGTCGTCGCGTCGAACGCCGAAGAATCCGCCTCGGCCAGCGAAGAGCTCAATTCCCAGTCCGTCCAGATGCAGGGAGTGGTCAATGAACTGACTTCCCTGGTCAGCGGTTCCTCCCGAGTTTCCGATTCCCAGAACCGAACACCGGAATTCTTCCTGGATGAAGGAAGCCACTCGCTGGCGCCGGTTGGAATAAAACGGGGGAACGGGCACTCGAACGGGGACGGTCAGACGCGGAGTACAAAATCGTCCGCTCAGACGACCCTGGCCCTGCCGTTCGATGAGGATGAATGTGTGGACGTGGCCTTGACGACGAAGAGATCCGGGGGTTCTGACCCGGCCCCACTGCCGCTTTGTGCGGTCCTATCGGGCCGTTGTGGACGCGGGAGGGAAGGGCTGTTTTCTTCCAGATCCTCAGGTACGTTTCAGGAGGGAGTCGCCGGTTCTCGCAACCGAGACTCCCTCCCGTCTTTTTCCC
>DAOPYU010000561.1:0-2631 GCA_035353095.1 Candidatus Sumerlaeota bacterium
GTGGAGGGCGGGCGGTTTTTCCTGACCGATATGGGAAGCGCCAATGGGTCGCGGGTCAATGGGGTTTCCGTCACCGACACGGAACTCTTTCACGACGACGTGATCCTCATCGGCGAAAGCACCCTCCTCTTTGTCACCCCCCCATCCGAGACCGAACCCGTCCCCGAAATGGGAATATCGCAACCGGAACAGGCGCGAGAGGGGGGGGAGACCGCAGAGGTGGCGTTTCTGACAGTTCGCAGCCCGCGCCAGCGGCCCCAACTGCACGCCGTGACCCTTTCCACCGCCCAGATCGGGCGGGCCCGTGACAATGAGATTCGGGTGGTGGACTGGTTTGTGGAACCCTGTCAGGCCCGGATTCTGCGCGACCCGGAAGGATTCCGTCTGGTCAACCTGGCGCCCCGGACGCCGATTTTCTGCAACCAGGAAGTTGTCGAGGACGTCCTGCTGCAGGACGGAGACGTGATCCAGATGGGCATGAGCCAGATCGCCTTTGCCCTCCAGGACGAAACGGCCCCGGAAATCGAAACCGTCAAAAACGCTCCCCAGCCGGAAGCGCCCGCTGGGGGCGCGACCGAATACATGGCCTATGTGCCTTCCGACGAGTCCTTTGAACCGATGACGCCGCTCGATGAGACCGAGGCGGCAGACTTGGATAACGCCATTGACCAGGTGATCGGGGAGTCTCCTGTCGCCCCCGCTTCCCAGCACGAGATGCAATGGGACACCACGGCACAGCCAGACCACCGTCCGCAGCATGAACCGTGGGACCGGTGGGCCGAAGAACTCTCCACGGAACTCCCGGCGGAAACGGTTTCTGAAACGCCTTCGGACACGAACGAAGCGGAAAGCGAAGAAATAGTTCAGGAAACCGCCTCCCCGGAAAAACCTTTTGATGAACTTTCGCCCCTCCCCCAGCCCTCCCCGGAGGAACAGGCCTTTACCGACCTCGAGGAGATACTCGAGACGCAGGAGGAAACTTCCACTTCCGAATACGCATCGGAACCGGTGAACGCCTTCCCGCAAGACTCGGATATTGAATTCCGGACGGGGGCTTTTGAGCCGGAGGAAATGGCGTCAACGGACGAAATGCAAGACGAGACAGACGCCTCGGAAACGCAAGAAGAAGCGACTTTCGAAGAGCCGCTCCTTCAGCCCCAGGCCTTTACCTCGGGCGCCGTTGCCTGGGTGGAAGACCCCCTTCAGGAAAAACCGGCAAGCCCGTCCGTTGAAGAAACGGCCGCGCAGGAAAATCTGGAAGAAACACCGGACCAGACGGGTCCTGCGGAACCCTCGGTCGCGGCAGAAGAGTCCCCCGCGGAGGCCACTCTGTCCGCCGGAGTGGACCCGGCCAAGGTGGCCTTCTGGGAGAAGGCGCTGAATAATCCCAGTCCTGCCGTGGTCAAGCAGGCTCTGGAACAATTGAAACGGTTGACCGGACGCGATTATGATCGCTAACTGGTTCTCTTCTGCGCGTGTCAGCCAGCCGGAACATCAGGGCGCCGCGAAAAGAGAATCGGGTCCAAGACGTTTTGCTGTTATTTCCGATATTCATGGGAACCTGCCCGCGCTCAAGCGCTGCCTGGACAGCCTTGACGAGCAGGGATTCGATTCGATTTACTGCTGCGGCGACATTGTGGGCTATGGCGCGCACCCCAACGAGTGCTGCAAACTCCTGCGCAAGCGCGGGATTTCCGGTATCCTGGGGAATCACGACTCCGTCGCCATCCACCTGAACGACCTGGAAAAATTCAACGCCACGGCGCGGGCGGCAATCCTCTGGACTCACAACCGCCTGAAGTCCGACCACCTCGAATACCTGCGCAGTCTGCCACTTGTCCTTGCCGACGCGGACAAGACGCTGGTCCACGCCTCGCCCCGCAACCCCGAACGATGGGATTATATCCTCTCGCCTCTGGACATCTGGCTCAACCTGGACCACTTCAGCACCCCGCTGTGCTTTGTGGGCCATTCCCATCTGCCAATGGTGGTCGAAGACCGGGGTCCGGTTGGCACAACCGCCCCCACCCTTTCCTCTTCAGCCGAGTCACAATCCGTTCCCTCTCCCGATGAGGGCGGTCCTTTCCTCCCCCCCAAACCCGAGGGGTGGGAAACGGACGCCGAACTGGTCCGGGAAATCTTCGGGGATGTCGAGGAAGAAGAACTGGCCGGTACCGATCCGGCCACGTCGTGTGGAGCGTTCAATCCCGACCGCTTCTCCACCCTGGAAGCGGGTGAAGTGGAATTGATCGCCGGACGGCGCTATCTGGTGAATGTCGGCAGTGTGGGGCAGCCACGCGACTCCGATCCGCGGTTGTGCTATGTGACGGTGGATCTCGATGAGCGGCGCCTGTCCTTTCACCGCCTGGAGTACGCCGTTCAGGAGGCCCAGGAGGCCATTCTCGAAGCGGGACTCCCCGCCGCACTGGCTCAGCGGCTGATCCTGGGACGGTGAGGCACATCCTCCGCGAATACGCGGCACGGTGAACTTTCTTTCTTTTCGCGTCTTTCGGCAGTTGTCCAACCTAAAAACCGCGGGTGAAATCATATAGCCCTTGCCCAAAAGAATCTTCATTAGGTTCTTTGAAAGAATTTGTGGGGCGGTTTTGATGAGTTTTTCGCCTTGGGGCC
>DAOPYU010000562.1:0-2616 GCA_035353095.1 Candidatus Sumerlaeota bacterium
GCTCATCGTGCGCGCCGACTCGTTGCCCCCCTGTCTGATCCGTACCGCCTGGTGTGAGGAGGACGGTCTGATCATGGGGTTGCGCCACCGGGACTACCCGATCTGGGGCGTTCAGTTCCACCCCGAATCCATCCTGACGTCCGAGGGGAAGCAGATCCTGCGCAACTTCCTCGCCTTCGGTTCATCCGCTTCCGTCTGACAAGAAAGGCGTTCGTCGCTCGTGCATCCTATTCTGTTTCGCATCGGCAATTTCTACCTGGCCACCTACGGTCTCATGATCGCGCTGGGACTGTCTCTGGGGATCCTGGTCGCCCTGAACCGGGGTAAACGGGTTCAGATTCCCACCTCCGCCATTCTCGATCTGGTCTTCTACAGTGTGATCGGCGGTGTGGTCGGGGGACGTCTGTTGCACATCATCGTGTACTTCGACGAGTTTCTCAAGTCGCCCCTCGATGTGGCCTTTTCGCGGGCCGGTTTCGTGTTCCTGGGCAGTGTGATCGGGGCGGTGGCCGTGGCGGCTTATATCATCCGGCGCGAGCGGCTCGATTTCTGGAAGGTCATGGATGTGCTCATCACCGCGCTCCCGCTCGGCCACGTCTTTGGCCGGATCGGCTGTTTTCTGGCCGGGTGCTGCTATGGACGCCCGTTGGACCCGGACGGACCGTTCGGGTTTCTTGGGGTTCGGTTTCCGAAAGGGATCGAAATCGGGGGCGATGTCATCGGCGGGCAGGCGTGGGATGAACACGTCGGGGCGGGGCTTCTGCCCTCGACAGCCGACTTCAGCCTGCCCGTCATCCCGACGCAGTTGATCGAATCGAGCGCCAACCTGATTATTTTTGCGGTCCTGCTCTTTCTCTGGACTCGCCGAAAGTTTCACGGTCAGATTTTCCTCAGCTACCTGATCCTCTACGGAGTCGAGCGTTTCCTGGTCGAATTTCTGCGCGGGGACACGGGCCGAGGTTTCTTCCTGGGCCTCTCGACCTCGCAGATCCTCACCCTGGGCGCCATCGTGTTTGCGGGGGTGTTCTGGTCCACGCTCAAGCGACGCAAACCGGTGGGGAACGAACCGCTTGGGGTCGCTCCCGTCCTTTCCAAAACCTCGACGGCCCCCTCCACCCCGGACGCTTCGAACCCACCCCGCGTGAACAAGAAAAAGAATCGCAAGAACGGGTGAACCTGAAAACCGCAGTTGAGGGCCGAAAACGAATCTTTTTTTCTTGTGTCATGGCGCGAAAACGGTTTTGGCTCCCTCACCTTTTGGGTGAGGGATTTGACTACGCCAATCAGGAGATTGGCGCTCCCGGGAACCGCTTTCTCCCCATAAGAATGGGCATTTCCGGGAGGGCGGGCGTCTCGCCCGCCTGAAAGGAAAGCCGTGGCTGGGATGTTCAACTGCGGTTTTCTGGGTGAAGAGAAGAACACTCTCCTGCGCCTCCCGCAAAACAAAAGGCACGAAAACACAGGGTTTCCCTTCGTGTCTTCGGGCCTTCGTGTGAGAAACTCACCGTCCGGAGGTTCGGCGCTTACTTCCCGCCGGTCAACCGCTCGACCAGGTAGTCCTCATAGGCGGCGAGGTTTTTCCACTCCGTCGCCACGCTCATCTTTTTCCCCTGCGGGTCCTCGACCGTGAAGCCCTCGTCGTTCACGCGGATCTTCAGGTCTTCCATTTTGCAGAGCGACTGGGTCATGACCAGATAGACCGCGACGGTGTCGAACAGCACGCTGCTTTCCTTCTCGGGCGGAACGTCCTGGCCTTTATTATTCGCCTTGAGCCAGATGCGGTAGTTCTGGATGATCGTCGCCGCAATCGGGTCCTTCGACGCGCTGACCTTGGCGTACTTGTCCCCCTTCAGGCGGATCAGTCCGCACGTGTCGAGCGGCGTGATGACCATCTCCCACGGCGCGTTGAAAACCGCCTGGCACGCCTTCACGTCGCACTTGACGTTGTACTCCGGATCGGGCTGGGGCTTGTTTTCGTACCCCTTGCGCACCGAGCCGTACATCCCGACCACCCGCACCTTGTTCGCAATCTTCGGCTCGCGCTCGAGCGCCACCTTCAGGTTGGGCACCGGCCCCAGGGCCAGGAGCGTCACCGGCTCGGGGGACTTCATAATCAGGTCAATCATCGCCTGAACGCCGTCTTCATGCACCTTGCCGGGGTACGATTTCAGGTTGTAGTCGGCCACCCACGCGGCCTGGCCGCCGTCGCCCTTCGCGTTGACATCGAGCCCCTTGCCGACTGCCACATCGGTGCGTCCGGCGGTCTGGAGGAACTTCGCCAGCAGTTTCGCCCGGTATTCCACCTTGCCCTGATCCCCCACCACGAGTTTCAGGTCAATCTCGGGGGACTTGAGGATCAACCCCAGCGCCCACGTGTCGTCAATGTCGTCGCCGATGTCGGTGTCGAGGATGACGGGGATTTTCTTGACCGCGGGTTTGGCCTTCGCCGCCGCGTCCGGTTCCGCCGCCGCGAGCAGTGCGCCGGAGAGCAGACCCGCCAGCAACACACACAACAGACCCAGCCGGAACAGCCGGGGTTTTACAGAGGGGTGAATCGAGAAACTCATATTACGAATCCTTTCCAGGAGAATTTTGAAACGAATCGAAGAACCTGAA
>DAOPYU010000563.1:0-2615 GCA_035353095.1 Candidatus Sumerlaeota bacterium
AAGAATCTTCAGTATTCCCTGAAAAACTCTTCTATCCGTCATGAGGCTGTATCCCCCCCCGTTAGCCTCACGGCGAGGGAGGGACTTCCGATTTTGCTGGTTTTCTCCCAGTGGCGAATGTTTTTCTTGCGGGGAAGTGTTTGGGGGGGACAGGAAAACGCGGGAGGGGGGGCTGGGGGCCTGTGGCCTTCGATTGAGGGCACATGGGGGCCCGTTTTCCCGCTCAGGCGACCTTCAGGGCCCGCGGCGGAAACAGTTGATCCGCGTTCCAGGGAGCGGGCGAGGCGTTCAGGCGCCCGAGGAGGCGCGTGAGGTTGTAGCCCAGCGCGATCCAGGTCCATTCCGTCGTCACTTTGCGCAGGCCGCGCAGGCGTAGAGGAGGACCTTGAGCATCATGCGGGGGTGGAAGGCGGGTGCGCCGCTGGGGTGGCGGAAGCGCCCCTCGACGCTCGATCGCGGCAGGGCCTCGACAAAAGCGTTGGCCACGCGGCACAGGTCTTTCTCGCCAATGAGGTCCTCCAGAGGCAGGGCGGCAGGAGGAGAATCCGGTCTTGCGGGGCGGGGCGGTACGTCACGGGATCCCTCCGGAGGGGAAGATGGGAGCATCCCCGCTCGAAATTACATAATCGTCAGGAAAAATATTAAAGTAATCTGAATACTGATGCAGCCCCCTATTGTCAGAAGTCCCGGACGGGACTTGGGTCTGGAACACTTGACTCCGTGTCATAATGAAGATTCTTTGGGGCAAGGGCCATGGAAATGCCGCCCTGAATGAACAAACCGGGAGACTTCCTTCCCGGAAGTCTCCCGGTTTCCATTTTTCGTGAACCTTGAGCCAACTTCTGTAAGAGAGACCGCAGAAGAGGCAACACTTGCCAAACACTTTTCCGCGTCTTTCGCGATTTTCGCGGTTTCCTGCAGTTGCGGTTCCCGAGAGCAATCAGCAGCCTGTAACAGCCAGATAAAGAGTTCCCATTTTCAGAATGGACGCCTTCTCAGGCCTTCATCCCTTCGGAATCCGGTACCCGTTGCCGCAATACCGTCCGACGGACCACCTTGTGCTGCGGGTCGAGCGTGAAGTAAATACACGTTCCCGTACCCGGCGAAGAATCAATCCACGTCCGTCCCGAGTGCTTCTGGATAATCTTATAGACAATATTCATCCCCATGCCGAAATGATCGCCGTGGGTGTTGGTCGCCTGCGAGAAGGGCTCAAAGGCTTTCTTGCTGAACCCCTCGGGCATGCCAGGCCCGTTGTCCCGGACCCAGAACACCTTGCCGTCACACCCGATCTCGATCTCCAACCCTTCCTGGTCTCCACTGTGAGCCAGGGCGTTCCCCACCAGATTGTTGAAAACCTGTAACAGACGAATCCGATCGCTCTTGATCGTCGGGAAAGCGCCCGTCCTCGTCAATTGACCTTTTCGAGCCGCCACCTGTTCCTGAAACTGCGAAATCACTTCGTTGACGACCTCTTCAGTCTCGACCGATTCCATCTGCAGTTTACCGGTCGAAATTCGCGACGTGTCGAGCAGCACCATCACGAAATCGTTCATCATATGGACATTCGAACGAATCCGCTCCACGCAGTGGCGCGCCTTTTCATCCTCCATGTTCAAGTGGTTCTTTTCGAGTTTCCGGACAAATCCCTCGATCGAAACCAAGGGACTGCGCAGATCGTGCGACAGGGCGTAAATCACGCTTTCGTACTCTTTATTCAAAGTCGCGAGCTGCTGGTTCGCCTCGACCAGATCCGTGATGTTGTAAACGGCCTCGATCGCTCCGATCACGCCTCCCGCCTCGTCAAACACCGGCAAGGCCGAAATCCGGATATGGCGCACTTCCCCGTCCAGCCCCACCGACGTGTAGTGGTTGTCGTATTGAGTCTCCCCACTTTCCATCGCCCGATAGGCCACACAGTGCGGACACCGCTCCCCATAGTGCTCCATCGTTTCATAACAGGTCACCCCCGTGCCAAACTGAATCTGGGGGTACACCTCCCGTTTCGCCCGGTTCATGAAGAGAATCCGGAAATCCCGATCCACAAACATGATTTCCAGATCCAACAGATCCAGAGCCAGTTTCAACAGATGGGGCGGATTCATGAATTGCTGTACGAGTTCCAGGTTGTGCATACGGCCTCACTTTGCCAGATCGCTGATCAATGCCCAGTAGCTGCCCATTCCTTTCACCTTCTCGATAAAGGTCTCGAACACCACCGGCTTGACAATATAATCGTTGGCGCCCAGTTTCGCTCCCCGCTCGATATCTTCCTGATTGCCCGTCGTGGTCAACATGATAATGGGAATCACCTTCAATTCCGGGTCGGACTTGATCTGCTCCAACACCTCGAACCCACTCATTTTGGGCAATTTCACATCCAGCAGAATCAACCCGGGCCGGGGCGACTTCTTCGGATCGGCAAACTCCCCCTGCCGGAATACATAGTCCAGCCCCGCCTGACCGTCCCGAACCACATGAACCTGATCCACCAAACCCACCTCACTCAGCGCATCCAACGCATGCTCGATATGATCCTCATTGTCCTCCACCAGCAGAATCGTTCTCAAAAGAGTCTTCTTTGTCGCCATTTACACCGCCTCCATCTTCCCCGT
>DAOPYU010000564.1:0-2610 GCA_035353095.1 Candidatus Sumerlaeota bacterium
ACGGCGTGGTGGAAAAAGCGCCTGGCGGTGGTCAGGTATTTCTCGTCACCGGTGATCGCATAGATATCGGCCATCACCTCGTTCATGCCGCCGTATTCGTGAGCGAGCATCTGTTCCATCTGTGCGTCGGAAAGACCGGCGGTCAGTTGGACACACCAGTTGCCCAGGTTGACGAGCAGATCGCGCGCCTTCTGTTTACCGGCGACCCGCCAGGCATCGCGCAAACCGGCGAAGGTCTTGTGGACGTTGTACCACGGCGCCCACCGATCCCAGATGGCCTTGACATTGCCCGACGCGATTTTGTCCCACAGCTCGCGGCTTTTGGGGATTCCGCCCAGGTAGCCGTTGCCATTGGCTTTCTGGCATCTTTCGAGTTCGTCGAGCATGTAGTCCAGCCGGCGGTTCAACTCCCCGTCGGTATCCTGCCCGGAGGCGATCATATCGGAGAGGGCGGAAAGATAATGGCCGGCCGAGTGACCGTCCAGCCCGCTGCTTTCCCAGTTTCCGTAAACTTTCGCTTTCGGCGTCAACCCGGCCTCGCGCAGAAACGGCGCCAGCAGGCGATCCGGCTCGAGGGCCAGCAGGTAGGCGCGATTGGCCGCGGCCGCATCTTTGAAACACCCATCGAGCAGACGAACGGAAGTCAGTGGATACATTTCCGCAGGCTGTTTGGGAGCGGTAGTGGGCGCGGCCATCGCGTTCGTGGCGAAGAGCACCAGAATGCTCAAACCGATAGCGGAAACGGTCATTCGTTGTTGCCCATATATTGGCAATAGTCGTGTTTTCATTGAGTCACCTCATAAATATCCGTTTATCCTTGTAGAACACCGCGAAATCACAGCATGGCGGTCCCCCACAAGAAAGGGGATTGGATTCGCCGCCAGCAAGGCATCTCTATCGAGCCTTCGTGACCCAGACGACTGCGCCGCCACGCTTGCTCATGGAAACAGTGAGCGTGTCACCTGGGGTGACGGTCCTGGTTTCGCGTTTGAAGGTGGCCGGATTATCGGGATTATCGCAAAACATATCCGCCTGCCATGAGCCCTGTCCGAGGAAGGACAGATGGATCGGCAGAGTGGCGGCTTCCCCGCCGTTGAGTACGCCGATGTACCAATCCTCACCACGTCTCCGTGCGAAGCCAACCGTCTTCCCAATCTCGCTGCCCGGCAGCACAATGGTTTCATCCCATGTCGCTGGAAGATGGCGCAGCAGATTTTCGGCAGGATTATCGAGAAAGTCCTGATACTTCCCGGCGAAGTGTAGCAAGGGCGAGGTCATATTGACCGCTTGCGCCAGCAGGTGGCTCCAGGTATAGCCGACCATTTCTCGCGGATCGAAGGCAGTGGGGGTGTAATCCGCAGGACCGGCGAGGAAGCGAGTAAAGAGAACCGTCTCATCGTGGTCGGCGGCCTGCACGCGGCGATAGCGTGTCATGTGATATTCATGCCCGCGCACGGCTTCGCGCGTCAACTCATGGGGCCAGGAACGACGGCGCCCGGTGGGTTTTACTGCGCCATGGAAGTTGCAAAGCAACCGCAATTCCGCGGTATCTTTCAACGCTCCCTCATACCAGCGGGTAATCTCAGGCGTGCATGCTGGAATAAAATCAATCTTGATGCCGGCCGCTCCCAGAGCCGCAACTTTTTCGAGATACTTTCGCCTGTCGTCTGAGCTGCGCATTTCTGCGGAATTCACCCATACAAGACATTCAACCCCCTGCGTCTTGGCGTAGTCAATCACTTCCTTAAGACACGCCCACTGGTTTTTGTCCGGAGCGGTCCAGTTTCGCCAGCCATCGTCAATCAGATAGTATTCGAAACCCAGTCTTTTCGCTGCGTCAATCCACTGCTTCTGGTCTTCCATACGGGGAGCGCCAATACTCCACCACTGCCAGAGCGAACGACCGGGTTTAACCCATTCGGAAAAAGAATATTTGTCTGATGGAGGAGGGCAAAGATTGGTCAACAAGTCGCTGTTGACCAGATTGTTCAATCCTTCAGCAATGATTGCGACACGCCAGGGGGTAACGATTGCCCCTTCGTGATCCCAACCATTCAGCGAGGGAGGAAAGGTGACCTTGAGCAAGTTTCCACTTCGGGCCAATCCCATATCCGGAAAGGAGTCATTGTCAGCCTCGGTTAAGGAGATATAGAGGTCTTCCTTGACCTTAAAAGTCAGGGGAGGCGCAAGTTGCATGTTTTCCGGAATGGCCTCTAAAGAATCTGATTTGCAGGGGGCCTCGTAGCTCCCATCATATTTCGCCCACCAGGCAAGCGAACCAGAAGGCAGTCCCCAGGAAGTTGTCTCGCCCGATATTGAATACGGCCCCGTCGGATCTTTCATCGGGACACGCATTCTCACGGCAACCCCGTCATCATAGGCCCGCACATCCAATTCATATTCGATACCTTTTTCATTTTTGACCGAGATAGCGGTTTGATTGCAGTGATTGACCGCCACGGAATGATTGCCCCAAGTCGAGTATTCTTCATGAATAGTGCTGGCGCTTTGCCGGCCGAGTGTCACTGATTCGCCCAGGTTCACGCCATCCACCGTTAACCCGAGAGGAGATGGAAGGAGCACGGTCTGGTTCTTGCGCTGAACCGACCA
>DAOPYU010000565.1:0-2607 GCA_035353095.1 Candidatus Sumerlaeota bacterium
CGCATGGTGGGGTGATCCGGCTGCTGATTTGTCATTACCTGGGGCTGCCGATGGAGCATTACCTGTTGTTCGAGGTGTCGCCCGCCTCGTGGACCATGATCCGGCTTTTCGGTGAGCGAGGCATCCTGACGGGACTGAACGATCTGGGACATTGGGAGGGGAACCGGACATGGGGCGCGTGACGCTGGTGACGGGCGGGTGCCGCAGTGGCAAGAGCGCGTATGCGCAGGCGCAGGCCGAAGGGACTGCGGGGCGGCGGTTGTACCTGGCGACCGGTCCGGCGCTGGATGCCGAGATGGCGCGACGCATTGAGGCGCACCAGAAGGCGCGAGCGGGACGCGGGTGGGAAACTGTGGAAGAGCCGATGGACCCCGCGCGGGTTCTGCGCGAGTCGGCGGGGGAGTATGCCGTGTGTCTGCTCGATTGTCTGACGCTGTGGGTGAACAATCGGATGTTCGAGGCGGAGCGCTGGGGGGGCGATCTGGACGAAGCGGGGATGGAGCAACACGCTCGGAATCTGCTGGAGGCGTGTCGGGAATTCGGAGGCGCGGTATTTCTGGTGACGAACGAAGTGGGGATGGGGATTGTTCCGGAGAACGCGCTGGCGCGGCGGTTCCGCGATCTGGCGGGGCGGTGCAATCAGGTTGTGGCGGCGGGCGCGGATGGGGTGACGCTGGTGGTGAGTGGGTTGCCGTTGCATTTGAAGGGGAAGGGTGCCGGGCAATGACGGGTTTTCTGCAAGAGCCGGTTCACGGGGGAAACATCCGGTATCTGGTCGAACAGACCGGTCTGGATGCGGAGGCGCTCGTGGACTTTTCCGCCAATATCAACCCGTTGGGACCGCCCGAGTGGCTGCGGCCGGTGTTGAGCGCGGCGGTGAGCCGTCTGGTTCATTATCCGGATCGCGAGAATACGAGGCTGCTCGAGGCGGCGGCCCGGCGATATAACGTCGCGTCCGAGGAAGTGGTGGCGGGGAACGGTTCGACGGAACTGATTCGGTTTCTGCCCCAGGCGTGCCAGGCGAAACGGGTCGTGGTTTTGAATCCGTGTTATTCGGACTATGCACATGCCGCGCGGCTGGCCGGTCTGCCGGTGGTGGGGGTGGCGTTGTCGCCAGAACGGGATTACGCGGTGGACTTCGAGGCGTTGGAGGCGGTTTTGCGTCCGGGCGACCTGGTATTTCTGGGACGGCCAAACAATCCGACGGGTTCGGTCTTCGACGCGGAGTCGTTGCGAAATCTGGCGGCGCGGTGGCCCGAGACGTTTTTCGCCGTGGACGAGGCGTTCGCGGATTTTGTGGCGGGTCTGGAGCGGTGTACGGAGCGTCGGCCACACAATGTTGCGGTTTTACTCTCGCTGACCAAGTTCTACGCGCTTCCGGGGTTGCGTCTGGGGTGTGCGGTGATGGATCGCGAACTGGCCGGACGGTTGCGCGGGTTGATTCCAACGTGGTCAGTGAACACGCTGGCGCAGGAGGTGGGACGCCAGGCGCTTCTCGATACCGACTACGCGGACCGGACGTGCCGTTTTGTAACGGTGCAGCGCGAGAACCTTGAAGGGGAACTGCGGAGGATTCCGGGGCTGACGGTATTTCCGGGACAGGCCAACTTTTTCCTGATCCGGATTGAGCGGAAGGATCTGAATTCGAGGCAGCTGACGGAGAAACTCCTGAAGCAGGGAATCGCGGTCCGGGACTGCTCGAGTTTCGAGGGGTTGGGAGATCGGCACATCCGGGTGGCGGTTCGGGGGGAAGAAGAGAACGCGCGCCTGGTCGAGGCGCTTCGGATGGCATTGGGGAGCGCGGAGAAGCGGTGTGTTTCCCGGAGGCGGACGCCGTGTCTGATGATTCAGGGGACAGCCTCAAACGCGGGGAAGAGTGTGTTGACGGCGGCGTTCTGCCGCATCCTGCTTCAGGACGGGGTGAAGGTGGCGCCGTTCAAGGCGCAGAACATGTCCCTGAATTCCTTCGTGACGCTGGACGGGGGCGAGATGGGGCGGGCGCAGGTGGTGCAGGCCGCCGCGTGCCGGCTCGATCCCGACGTGCGGATGAATCCCGTGTTACTCAAGCCGAACAGCGACACGGGGTCCCAGGTGATTGTGAACGGAAAACCGGTCGGGAACATGAACGTCGGTGAATATGTGCGCTACAAGCCTGAGGCGTTCGAGGCGGTGAAGCGGGCGTACGATTCCCTGGCTTCCGAGCACGAAGCGGTGGTGCTGGAAGGGGCGGGCAGCCCGGGCGAGGTGAACCTCAAGCGCCATGACATTGTGAACATGGGGATGGCGCGTTATGCCGGCGCGCCGGTGTTACTGGCCGGGGATATTGACCGGGGCGGGGTTTTCGCGTCGTTCGTTGGGACGATGGAAGTGCTCGCCGAGTGGGAGCGGCGGCTGGTGAAGGGGTTCCTGGTAAATCGGTTTCGGGGACAGGCCAGTCTGCTGCAGGACGCGTTCGATTATGTGGAGCGGCACACGGGTTTGCCGACGCTGGGGGTGGTGCCGTATCTGAATCATCTGAACTTGCCTCAGGAAGATTCGGTGGAATTCAAGAGCGGGGCGCTGGATGGGGATGTTCCGGACGGGGAGCATGTGGAGGTGGCGGTATTG
>DAOPYU010000566.1:0-2601 GCA_035353095.1 Candidatus Sumerlaeota bacterium
ACGATCTCATGGTCCAACTGGTCACCAAAGGCCGCGCCGCGTTCTTCAAGGAAAAACAGAACGAACCCGCCGCCGCGCAGGAGACGTTTTTCGACCTGGGTCGCATCATCCGGTTCCGGCTGGAGGGGGAAGCCCTCGTCGTCCTAACTGTCCCTGGTTGACCGCCCCCCCCGCCCGACTCACCCTATCGTCACCTATCGGTCTGATCGGTTCGATCCGTCCCATCCAACTGATCGGGCCGATGATCGCCCGTCCACCCCATTCCCGAGGCTTTCTCATGGAACCCATCCCCGCCTTCACCCTTCCCCTTTCCCACCTCACCGTCGCCGGTTTCCTCGATTCGGCCACCGGGCGCGGCGCGTCTCGCAACCAGGGCGACTACGCCGCCATCGCCACGGTCGGTCTCGCTCCGTCCGGCCATTTTTACTTCCTCGACCTCTGGTTGCGCCGAGCCGCCCCCACCGCCCAGATCGCGGCCATATTCGACCTTCACGAACGGTGGCGTTATGCCCTGTTCGGCATCGAGACCAACTGCTTTCAGCAACTGCTTCTCCTGCCCATCGAGGAGGAACGCAAACGCCGCCGCGCGCTCTGGGAGTCTGCGGCGCTCTCCTGTCCCTCGATTTTCCCCGCCTGGCAACTCCCCATCCGCGAGGTTCCCCACTCCCGGCCCAAGGAAGTGCGTATCGCCTCCCTCGAACCCCTCCTCGCCAACGGCTGGCTCCGCCTCTCGGCGGCTCTCCCCGATCTCTTCTGGGCCGAACTCGAAAGTTTTCCCCACGGCCAGCACGACGACAGTCTCGACGCCCTCGAAGGCGCCCTCAGCCTTCTGCGCGCGCAACAGGATCTCCTCGTTCCCGTCACCCCTCACGCAAGACGCGGTTCCCTCAACACGCTGGAACGCTTTTGACGCCTGTCCCCCCCAAAAGAACAGGACGCAAAGAACACCCTTCGGGGGTCTTTGCGTCCTGACGTCTTCAGGCTTTTGCGTTAATGTGGTCAAGACCGAAACACGGGACCGATTTCCTCGGAGCTCCGATCTCTGTCCCCTTATTTCGAACCGATGCAATACAGGCTTTTCTCGGTTCGGATGAACAACCGCCCGTTGGAGGCCGCGATCGAGGCCTGGCATTTTCCATCCAACACACTTTTCGAACCCACCTTGAACTGCGGTTCCACTGCGACCACCGTCGTCTCCCCCTTGTCGGACAGGAAATACACCTTCCCGTCCACCAGGACCGGCGAGGCCGAGAAGGTCCCTCCGAGGCGTTCCTGCCACACGATTTCGCCCGTGGCGCCCTTGAAACAGGTGGCCAGCCCGTTGTCGTCCACCGAATACAGGTACGGCGCCACGTAGAGGAACGAGGGAACCTTGGGCGTCCCCTGTTTCTGTTCCCAGGCCAGGTTGGTCTCCTGGAGGTCGCCCTTCCCGCCCAGACGGAATGCCTTGGTGGACTCGCGCCCGCCGTAGCCGTTGGCCGTGAAGACCAGGCCGTCCCCGACCGCCGGAGAGGGAACTGCCGAGTAACCTTCGTTCCGTGAACTCCAGAGTCGTTCTCCCGTCTTCAGGTCGAACCCCTGGGCTACGTCGCCCGCACTGCTGATCAGTTGAACACTCCCGTTCTTCGGATCCGTCCACACGCACGGCGCCGAATGGGCGATGCGCGAGAGTCCCCGTTTCGCCTTCCAGCGCACCTGTCCCGTATTCGTGTCCAGCGCCAGGATAAACGCCTGGTCCCACGGTTTCATCCAGCCGAGGGCCTTGTCCTTCTCCCCGCTGCTCACGTCGTACGGCATGATCAGCAGGCCCTCCCACAGAATGGGCGAGGCGCCGATTCCGTGGTAGCTGTAGGACTTGAAGTCGCGGTTGGTCCACACCACATTGCCCTGAAAGTCGAGTGCCACCACGCTGCCGTCACAGAAGACTGCATACACGTTCTTCCCATCCGTCGCGGGGGTGGGGGTGGCGCAGGAGTTCCGGTCTTCCTTCCGCTGGACCACCTGGGTGAAAACCTCCTTGTCCCACAGAATCTGGCCGGACTTCGCGTCCACACACAAAACATAACAGGTTGTCCCTTTTTCTCCGGAAGCAGAGGTCAGGAAAATCCGGTCTTCCCACACAACGGGCGACGACCACCCCGCTCCGGGAATCGGCGTTTTCCAGAGTACGTTCTCCGTTTCGGACCAAGTGCCAGGGAGGCTTTTTTCGGTCGAAAGCCCCTGACCGGTGTTTCCTCTGAACTGAGGCCAGTTTTCAGAAAAGGCCTGTCCCGTAAACGAGAGAATCAGGGATGCCGCCAAGAGTACAAACACGTAACGCTTCTGCATAAAACCCATTCCTTTCCCGATTGCGAAAATAACCTGACCCGTTTTTTGGTATTGGATAGATCGGACGGACCGATCTATCCAATCCTCTTATTTCACCGCCCCCGGGGCGGGGTACTTCTTCGCGGCATCGTCCAGCACCAGCACCCAGTCGAGGTCTTCGCCCGGTGTGGGGGGTGTGAAGGCGCGCTCGCCCGAACTGGGAAATTCACCGATGGCGCTCGCCTCCCCGTTGCGGGGGTTGTACCACCAGGCCTTCACGCTGGCCCCGGCGAT
>DAOPYU010000567.1:0-2599 GCA_035353095.1 Candidatus Sumerlaeota bacterium
GATCAGCATGCCACGGTGAATACGTTCCCGGGCCTTGTACACACCGCCCGTCACATCACGAAAGTCGGCTGTACCAGAAGTCGCTAAGCTAACCCGCAAGGGAGGCAGGTGCCTAAGGTATGGCTGGTAATTGGGATGAAGTCGTAACAAGGTAGCCGTATCGGAAGGTGCGGCTGGATCACCTCCTTTCTAAGGAATTCAGAAACATGGCACTGTTGCTGCCGGATCGCTCACGCGATCGCAGGCTTGAAGCAACCGCCCGTGACGCAAGTCAATGACTTGCCGAGGCAAGTTGCCCTCTGTGGAATTCTTAGGTCGACGACTTACTAACCTGCGCTCTATCCAGATGTGAAAGATCCTTTCGGCGATTGAACAAAAAGCCCCGGACTTCGGTCCGGGGCTTTTGTTATATTCCCCCCTCGAACTTGCCAAACCGGATTTCCCCCTGGGAGCGCCAATCGGGAGATTGGCGTGGCCCGGGTGTCCTGATCCCGATTTTTCGTGCTTTCCTTTCCACCGGCACCTATAGTGGCCGCCGGGTTCCCACAGGGGGCGTGTGTTGGCGCGAAGGGTTTCTGTGGAAATCCGGATCTTCTGGAAGACGGACCGGACGCCGATATGAAAATCTGTGTGCTGCGGTTGGGAGCGATGGGGGATATTCTGTTTACGACGCCTGCGTTGCGGGCGCTTCGCCGGCAATATCCCGAGGCCCACATCACCTATATTCTGCTCAAACAATGGGCGGGGTTGTTGCGGGGGAATCCCAATGTGGACCGAATTGTCGGCCTGCCCTACCGGGAACCGAAGGCGCTGGGGCGGTTGCGCAAGGAATGTTTCGATCTGGTGATCAATTTTCACGAGTTGGAGGATGGCGCCCGCCTCTGCCAGGCGCTGCGGGCCCGTCAGCGGCTGGGGCATCAATGGAAGAATGGGGCGTTGTGTCCCGATGAGAACAGCCGTTTGCTGATCAAGGACACGGCGACGCTGCTCAGTCTCTACCGGAGCCGTACGACTTACCCGCAACTGTTCTGCCGAATTGCGCAAGTGGAGTTCGATCCCGGACGCTATGAATACTATCCCGGGGGGAGCGCCGTCTGGAAAGCGCGCCTGTTTCTCGGCCTGCGGGGGTTTTGGCGGGGAAAAGCGCCCATTGCCCTGCATCTGCATTCTCGGGGGATGCCGGCGAAAAACTGGCCGGTCGAATCGGCCTGTTCCGTGGTCCGCGCCCTGCCCGACGAGCGGTTTATTCTCCTCGCGTACCGGCCGGACCGTGAGGCGACCCGGGTCCTCGAAGCGGAACCGAATGTGACGGTGCATCTGGGGCGGTTCCCCGAGCAGGCCGAGGTGATCCGCCGGTGCGCGCTCTTTGTCGGAATTGATTCTGGCCCGCGCCACATTGCCTCGGCGATGGGAACGCGGGCATTGGGACTGTTTGGAGCGCGTCCGAGTGAAAATGTGGGGGAATTTCCGGGCGACCGCAGCCTGACGGTGGACTGGCCATGCGCTCCCTGTTATGAGGATACCTGCCCGAAAGGGTGCGCGTGTCTGAGCCAGATTCCCTCCGAGCGCATTGTGGCGGAAATCCGGAACATCCTGCTCGAAGTCCGATCCGGAACAGCCCCCCAGGTCGGGGATTCACAGGCGGGTTGTTGAGGGGGGGGGCAGGAAGATCTGTCCCCGATATGTTCGGATGCACAATTATGAGGCATTGTCACATTTGACATGTCAAATCTGGTGAACAACTGTCCAGATGTGGACAAGATTGAAGTGGAACAGGTGAGACAATTTTGAGACAGATTGAGACGGAAGTGTCTCTTTCCGGATTCCACAACGAACCCGCGGAGAGGTTCAACCTGACCGCGGGCGCGTTGTGTTGGATGGGGGAGGATGGAAGTTGAGAGGAGCGGCCCGTCTCAGGCCGCGCAGATTTCCAGATGGATCCGTTTGTGCCGGGTGTTGTTGAAGAGCAAGCGCCCGCAATGTTCGCACTCGGTGAGGCGGTCCTGGGCCAAACGGGTGGTGCGCTGGCTGACGCGAACGTGGCAACCGGTGCATAATCCGTGTTCTACGGGGACCACCGAGTCGGCCCCGAAGTGGTGTTTGCGCAGGTCGTATTCGTGAAGGAGTTGGATGGAAAGGCGCCGGCGCAGTTTCTGAATTTCGTCGGTCAGATTTTCGGGGTTGTTTCCAGCCTGAACCGTTCCAGCAGGCGAAAACTCGCAGGACTGAAGGCTCAGAAGGGTTCTTGTCGCGGTATTCATCGTGTGGTCCCTCCTTCCGTTTGTGCGTGACTCGGGACTTTTGAGCGGCTGACTGAAGGCACCGTCTGCGCCGAGTCTTGAATCTGCCCCGTATCTATGCATAACATGTGCCAGATTGAAAGTTGAAGAAAGTGCGACGATCCGACGGGATGGAAAAGGGAAGAAACTTGACAGCCCGGGGCGATTGGGTAAAGTGGGAATGGGTGCCTGAAGAACACAGAACGAGGGGGGCGATTGCCGGGGGCAGGCGTCTTTCTTTGATTCTCTCAGGGGAGGAAAGTCGGAAAGCGACAAGGGGCAAAGATGAGGCGCTGGCCTGGTTGAAAGCGGAAAAGCCG
>DAOPYU010000568.1:0-2589 GCA_035353095.1 Candidatus Sumerlaeota bacterium
GGGGCGGGTAATTCCCGCACCGTCGTACCAGAGACCGTAACCCGAACCCCAATGGCCTGTAGGGGCGGGTTTGAAACCCGCCCTTTCCAGATCCGGAGCGCCGGCCGGGCGGGTTTGAAACCCGCCCCTACGAATGGGGGACCCCTTTCCCGGAGGAACGACCCGAGGCAAACGGCTTATTCTTTCGCCTGTTTTCCCGCACTCAGATCCTCAAGTCCCTGGCGAACCGCCGTGTACTCCTCATGGCTCTCGACACGCGACTTGTACTGGTCGAGATGCTGCAACCCCTTGCGAGAATTGCCCAGCCCCAGATAACACCGGGCAATCCCCAGAACCGCCCGGTCGAACAAATCCGACGCCACCTCGGAACCGTTCAGCAGCGGACCGGCCTGATTCATCACCTCGTTGTACCCCCCCGCCGCCGCGTCATACTCCTTCTTGACCACTTGCGTATCGGCCAGCATCAGACGCGCCCAGGCAGCCTTCAGCGGATCGGCCTCGATCGGTTTCCGGCTCAACCGCAACAGGTCGTCGAACGTCAGCAGAAACCGCACACACGGATCGTCCGGGTTCTTTTCCTGCGCCTTCAGATACGCCGCGCAAGCCTCCTTGACGCGCAAGCGCCGGAGCGCCGCATGCCCGGCCAGAATATCGTCCACCGCCGACGCGTACCGCTCGACCCGCCGGGCCACCTCCGGGAAGGCCGCCTTGTCCTCCACCCGTTCGAGCACCGCCGCCGGACGCCGCGGCAACAGGTCCAGATTCGTCAACAACGGTTCGTCTCCAAACCCGAACTTCGGCGACTCGAACTCGAGGAACGGACGGTCTTCCGTATTGAGGACTGGAGGCTGGCCCTTCAGAAAATCCGCGCAATCCGTCATGGACCCCAGATAACAGGAGAGAATCTTCTCGGGCGTATGCAGGAAAAGACCCTCGACATCCGTCCGGATTTCAGCGCGTCCCAGCCGCTCCTGCATCCGCGCCAGATTGATCTTCAGAGGCTGTTTCGTCCCAAGCAACAGCATGTAGTGCGTCGGCTCGTTGTTCATGTACCACAACGTCGTCTGCTCGCCCGGGAACACCTCGGCGAACGTCCGCAACGCACAGGCAAACACCTCCGGCGACATCCCCCCCAGCGGCATCCAGACCACCACCATGCCGTCGTCAGTGATCGCCTTCCGGCACAACTCGAAGTATTCCCGGTCATACAGGTTCGCGTTCGACTTGTAGCGCAGGTCCGTACAGTCCGTCGCGATAATATCGTAGCGCGCATCGGAAAACCGCAGATAGGATCGGGCGTCGTCCAGAATCATCTGATAGCGGCCGTTGTGGAACTTCCGTCCGGCCAGCGGTCCCCCGTCCCACTCGTCCAGCACCCCGTGGTTCGACTCCTTCAGAAGCGGCGCCATCCGGGGAACCGTTTCGCAGATTTCCAGACAATCCACCCGCTCCAGTTCCCGGTATTGCAGGAACGACCAGGACGCTCCGCCCGAACCGAACCCCACCGTCAGGGCCGACTTCGGCTGGTCGAGAAACAGCATCGGGATGTGCGCCAGACTCTTCTGATCGGTCAACAGAATCCGGTCCGTCCCCGCCACTCCCACATTGTCCACATACAGGGTCCGGAACCCGATCGAATTCTCCACCACGGCCACCGTCGCCAGCGGCCCCTCCTCGTACCCCAGCATCTGATGCAGCGGTCTCCCCGAGGCATCCGTCGGAACATCCTGAAAGGCATATTGCCGCCCATCCGACACCCGCAGGAAGAACACCGCCAGCGCCAGAACCGGCAACGCCAGCCAGAAGAACCGGTGACGCCCGCTGTCCAGCGGATTCGCCACCAGCACCACCGACCCCATCAGAATATAAACAAACCCCAGCGCCAGAAACCCGTGCGCCAGCCCCACCAGCGGAATCAGCAGAAAACCCGCCGTGAAACTCCCCAGAATCGCCCCCACCGTGTTGAACGCGTACAGACGACCAATCCCGGAACCCACCGCGCGCAGCCGCCGCACACAGATCCGGGCCGCCACCGGAAACATCATGCCCATCAGAAACGTCGGGAACCCGATCACCGCCACCGTCTTGCCAAACACATTCAAAACCGACAGCCCCCAGGCCACCGTCTTCGTCTCCGAATCAAGCGGATCGGGCAACGGCAGCAGATTCACACCCCACATGAGCATAATCAGTGAAAACGCCCCGGCCAGCCCGGTCAGGACTTGCAACAACCCGAACAACCGCACCGGCGAACGCTGCCGGTCAATCCGCGCCGACATCACGGCGCTCCCCACCGCCAGCCCCACCAGAAACACCGTCAGCATCGCGCTGAACGAATAGGTCGTGTTCTTCAGAAACTCGAACCGGAACACCAGCGCCCGGCTCCACAACACCTGATAGGCCAGCGCCAGAAAACCCGACACCCCATACGCGCACAGAACCAGGCCCGACATCCAGCGCGGCATCGCCTCCAGGTTTTCCCGATCCTGCGCCTCCGCATCCCCCCCGGCCGTCACCGCCGCCCCATCCGAGCCCGCTGGCTCTCCCGCCTCCAGAGTGACCTGCCACCCCATCGGCAAAACCTTTTCC
>DAOPYU010000569.1:0-2588 GCA_035353095.1 Candidatus Sumerlaeota bacterium
CCTCGGCCAACACATGAAGCCCCTTCTGAGGACAGATCCGCGCCAGATACCCGATTGTCTTTCCCCCGGAAGACCCCTCCCCCCCTGTCGGTTTCCCCGAAGGGGTCTCTCGCTGGGTCTCCCGGTCGGCATACCCCTCCAGATCAATCCCGATCGGAACCACCCGTGTCCGCTCCTTCGGCAGGCCCAGATAATCTGCCATGAACCGGGCGTAGTATTTATTCGGCGCGAGAATGGCATCCAACCCGGCGGCCTGACGGCACAACTCCCGCCGGACCTCGGTCCGCCAGGGTTCCGGGAAATCTTCGACGAACATGTCCTCCCCGGCCACCTGACAGAGCACCGGAACCCCGAGCCGCTGACGCAACGGCGCGGCCAGGCCCGCAAACAGGGTGTTGGACAACACCACCACCTCGGGCCGTTCCTGCGTGGCGAGCCACTCGATCAGGCGGTGCAACTCCTTCGCCTGGTTCCCCTCTTCGCCCCGCAACACCGACAGCGTCAACCGCGCCAGATCGCGCGCCGACGTGGTCTGGCCCAGTTTAGACACCCACCGCAACAACCCCTTCGCATCCAGCAATCGGTCCAGAAAACGCGGCGTGTGGCGGAAAAACCGCGTGATCTGCTGGAGATAGACATTCACCCCGCCATAAAAGATCTGATCCACCGCCACATTCTCGGCCTCGATCTTGAGCGGCGTGTAGGTGGGGATAAACACCACGTCGTGCCCCAACCGCTTGAGCGCCGCAGCCAGCGCTCCATCGCGCAGGCAACTGCCGCAATACATCGAACCCGAACCGGCGGTGAGATAAACGATGCGCATGGGAAGCACTTCTTTCTTCGGTATGATTCACTGCATTTTCAATAGAGGGATAGCCGAAAGGTACTACAATCCCGAAGGGATTCCCCTTGAGTAGCCGCAGGTGACCGAAGAGAACCTGCAGATCATGTCCCTTTAATACAACCAACCCCGAAGGGGTTGCCCAATCATAGAGTTCGCATTTGTTGGGGCACCCCTTCAGGGTGCGAACTTTGTTGTCTCGCTTCCGTGGGTTCCCTTCGGTCACCCACGGCTACTCATGGGCGGCCCCTTCGGGGCCTGTTTCAACGATGCCATTGGGGGCAAGATTTCGAGAAACGCGACACACGTATTTTTTCTGCATTTTCGATAATGTCTCAAGAAAACGTATCCCATAACTTGCATCCAGTTGTAACCGGAGATCGTCCTTGATGGACAACAGGATGTTCAGGGCTTTCTCTCCGTCCGAAGAATTTTCCAGGCGCCGGAGGCAATACTGAAACAAGGCCCCTTCTCGAAGACGGGGTTCTTCCTTGCCCCTGTTATTTCTCGCAAAAGATCCTCCCAGTACCTCTGTATTTCGAAGAAAATACACCATCATTTTCCCGATTTCTTCATCGGATGCATTCTCGAAGACCGTTTTCTCCAACTTCCGTAAACAGACCTCCCGGTCAATATGGAGATTGGCATAGTATCGTTTGAATTGTTTCTCCAGATTGATACAGTAGTTCCATCTCTCCGGCATTCGATCGACAGGCAAAGTCTGCCAGAAACTGGATAATGCCTCTTCCGGCAACTGCCTGTAGACCTCATCCCATGTTGATCTGAGATACCAGAGACAATCTCTCACACAATATTTCTGATCGAGAGTCAAGGGCATGAAAGTATTGAGAAAACGAAGTTCAACTGCAATATCTCTGTCACTGTACGTCATGTTGCCAAAGACTGATTCTATGTCTATCTCATTATCTTCAATCATTTCGATCATGAAGGCCGGAAGATAATAACGAAAGCCATTCGGTGAAAGAAAACACAAATTCGGATAATTCGAATTGGGAATCGAATGCTTGACCTTTTCCCAGCTTTTACCCACGAAATACTCAAGTAGGTCCTGGGATTCCCAATCATCCGGGTCCGAGACGATATGAGAATCTCCCGGATACGTTGTATTGCCGAATATCTGGTAGATTCTCTCCTTGATCTTGTCTTTTTTCATTCTATCACCCGTCCTTCACTTCCAAGACCCCATCACAGTTACTTCGCCGCCCCCTCGGCTTTCACGGTCCCCGCCTGCCCCGGCGCCCCCGCTTCCGCCGGGCCGAAACAATAGACGGAGCCGTCCACGTCGCCCAGCACCAGTTTCGGCGCCACCACCGCCGGGGCCGCCTTGAAGGAGGAACCGGACTCGTACACCCAGGCCTTCGTCCCGCTCTTCAGGTCCAGCCCGTACAGATTCCCGTCGCGCGACGCCACGAACACCCGCCCCCCGACGATCACGGGCGCCGCGTCGATCTCCTCCTTCGTCGGGAACTGCCAGAGGAGTTTCCCGGAAGCACGCTCGATACCATAAACATTCTTATCCCGGCTCGCCGCCACCACCACATCGTCCTGCACCGCGCAGGCCGCGTGGAACGGCACTTGGTCGTTCTGCGGCGGCGTAAACGTCCACAGCGCGTGGCCATCCTTCAGGTCCGACGCCAAGACCGCCCCCCCGTAATGACCGACATAAATCCCGTCGCCGAACGCCGCCGCATTCGCCGCGGAATAACTCGCCATCTCCACGGACCAC
>DAOPYU010000570.1:0-2574 GCA_035353095.1 Candidatus Sumerlaeota bacterium
GAATTGACAGCCCCGCGCGTTTGTGCGACCATCGGGGCCGTTCCCTCTTGGCGGAACGGAAGACGCAGACCCGGAAAAATGTGGATTTCTGGGATTCAGAAAGGAAAAAACACCCATGACCACCCGTCAAACCACCACCGCCTGTTACAGCGCCCAGGTGCGCTGCCGCATTGTCAAGGAACCCGGAAGCCTGGCCGCCGTCCTGACGGCGATCGGCGAGGCGGGGGGCCAGATGGGCGTCATTGATCTGGTGGACTCCGACAATAAATGCACCGTGCGCGACCTGACGGTTCAGGCCGCCAGCGCCGAACACCTCGAAAAAATCATCCAGGCTATCGAGACGGTGCCCAGCGCCACCGTCCTGAACTGGCACGATCAGGTGTTCCAGCATCACCAGGGGGGCAAGATCGAAATCCATAACAAGATGAACCTGAACTCCCGTGACGCGCTCTCGATCGCCTACACGCCGGGGGTGGCGCGCGTGTGCATGGCCATCCACCAGGACCGCGACCGGGCGCACGACCTGACCATCAAGAAGAACACCGTGGCCGTCGTCAGCGACGGAACGGCCGTCCTCGGCCTGGGCGACATCGGCCCCGAGGCCGCCATGCCGGTCATGGAAGGCAAGGCGATGCTCTTCAAGAAGTTCGGCGGCGTGGACGCGTGGCCCATCTGCCTGGCCACGAAGGATGTGGACGAGATCGTGCGGACGGTCGAACTGCTCGCGCCGGGTTTCGGCGGCATCAACCTCGAGGACATCTCCGCCCCGCGCTGTTTCGAGATCGAGCAGCGGCTCATCGAGAAACTCGACATCCCCGTCTTCCACGACGACCAGCACGGCACGGCGGTCGTCTTCATGGCCGCGCTCATCAATTCGCTCAAGATCGTGGGGAAGAAGGTCGAGAATCTGCGCGCCGTCGTGAGTGGCGCGGGCGCCGCCGGCATGGCCTGTACCAAGATCATGTACAACTTCGGCGTGCGCCAGATCGCCGTGCTCGACCGCACGGGGATCATCTACAAGGGGCGCAAGGACGGCATGAACGCGTCCAAACAGTGGTTTGCCGAGAACACGAACCCGGAGGGGCTGAAGGGCGGCATCGCCGAGGCGGCGCGTGGCGCCGACCTGTACCTGGGCGTGTCGGGCCCCGGCGCGTTCCCGCTCGAGGCGCTCAAGACCATGGCACCCGATGCGATCGTGTTCGCGCTGTCGAACCCCGAGCCGGAAATCCGCCCCGAGGTCGCGCGGCCCCATGTCCGCATCATGGGGACAGGCCGCTCGGACTTCCCGAACCAGATCAACAACGTGCTCGGGTTCCCGGGCATTTTCCGCGGAGCGCTCGACGTACGCGCCACGGCCATCAACGACGAAATGAAGATGGCCGCCGCCCGCGCCATCGCCGGCGTGATCGCCGATGACGAACTGGACGAGGAGTGTATCATCCCGACGGTCTTCAATGACCGGATTGCCGTCGAGGTGAGCCGCGCCGTCAAGGAAGCGGCCCTCGCGACCGGGGTGGCCCGCCTGAAGGCGTGATCCGGGGACAGTCGAGAACGAAACGACAATTTCACCACGAAATACACGAACCACACGAAAGATTCTTTTTCGTGTGGTTCGTGTATTTCGTGGCAGAATAAACTTGTTCTGCGTGTTCTTTTATCTGATAGAGAAGTAACTGCGCCGCACGAAAGTTCAGGCGGTTACGGCATGGTGCGAATCTCAAACTGGGCCGCATCAGGTTTCATTGGCTTGAACATGATCTTCCCCTCACTTGCGGGCGAAACATGCGCCACACCCTCTATTTCCCCGGTCTTTGTCTGAATCCACTTGATCGCACCCTGATAGTTCGGTTCTCCGGTCTCGTTGTAACCCGCTTGAAAGATACCCGATACTCCCGTCTGGCCGACAATCTTTCCAATCGCCAACCCCTTACTGTTTGGCTGCGCCTGTACGAACATTTCGCCGGGTTTATTTGCGGAACCAATTGCGCCACCAACAAGTACGCCGTTGATTTTTTGGGCAGTCGCCTGTAATAGGACCAAGTCCTTACCCGACCGGATCAAGCCGCAGCGAATGTTACCACCAGACACCAAAACCTTGTCGATCTGGCCAATCATCTCATCCGCCACGAGTGGTCCTCCAGAAACAACCACCGACTTGAGGATGCTCCCCTTGATTGAAGACGGAGTCGCTTCGCTCTGTGGCGCCGCAACACCCGCGACATCGGCCACCACCCGTGGCAGCGAACCCACCGCCCCGAGGCTCGTTTTCTTCAATCCCACCTCGTTCTTGTAGGATTTCGAGGCCACGCTGAGCAACTTCACGGGTTGCCCCGAGCCCATCGCAGAACTGAGTTCTTCCACCACCACGCCTGTGGCCTGAATTGTCATCGGCGTCGAGCCATTCGTCTTGATGAAGGTACGCGCATATTGCCCCGATTCCATTGGACGGGTTGCCGAGAGTTTTGCGGATGCCATTTCCCCCACCTGGATAAAGGTAACTCCAGTTTTTGCCTGCAATGTATTCAACGCGTTCGTCACTTTGAGTGAATGAACGGGCACATCGAAAGCCAGTGT
>DAOPYU010000571.1:0-2553 GCA_035353095.1 Candidatus Sumerlaeota bacterium
GGAATGGCTTTGATGGCTTCCTGGAGGGAGGGGATATTCTGGGATACCAGATCGCCCTCGACCCGCAGAACCGCGGTCGAACCCTCTTGTGTGAGTGAGGTTTTCACAGGGAACCGTCCTTGCCCCACAGCAATCGTTGTCCATTTACCAGGGGTTTCATTAAAATCCCGTAACCCTATCGGCGTCAACTGGATAATGGAAAATTCTCATTTTCCTCCGAAAACAGCCGGGCCTTCTCCCGGGGATCTTCGCGCAGAAGATACGAGACTCGGGATTCGGGAAACCTCTGTTTGAAAACAACATCCGCCCCTATCCCTGCGGCCAGACGAACGAAAGGGCGGATTCTTCGGGTATCGGTCAATTCGTCAGTTGCGCCAGTTTGGTCCGCAACACTTCGCTTTCATTTTCCAGACGGCCCAGACGTTCGCGTTCGGCGGCCACCACGTGTTCGGGCGCCTTGGCAACATACTCGGGGTTGGCCATCTTCTTGCGCCCGCCTTCGAGGGCTTTTTCGAGTTTTTCGAGCTCTTTCGCCAGGCGTTTACGTTCGGCCTCGATCAGTTCGGCGGGCAACGCCACGTGGATCGTGATCGGTCCCACCACGGCGGTAGCACCGAAGGCGGTTTGCGGCTGAGTGCCCTGACAGGCGAGTACGCCGACCCGGGCCAGGGCGCGCAGGTGGTGTTCCTGGGCGCGGAGGAAGTCGAGGGTGGCGGGTTGATCGCTCGTCAACGTGACGTCCACGCTCTGGCTGGGCGGCACGCCCATCTCGCTGCGGATTTTCCGGACGGCGCTGATGGTGTCCATGACCTGTCGCATCCCTTCAAGGGCGTCGGTGGGGAGGGAAGGATAGACCTCGGCGCGAGGCCACGGGGCGACCATGATGGATTCGCAGGCGAGCGCTTCACCCAACCCCATGGCCTCGGAGGGGGTGAGCCCTTCGCCGTAGTTGGCACGGATCAGTTGCCAGATTTCCTCGGTGATGAACGACGCGGCCGGGTGCATCAGGCGGCACAGCCCCTCGAGCACGGTGATGAGCACGATCTGGGCGTTGCGGCGCGAGGCGGCCATCGCCTCGTCCTTCGAATACAGGCGGCCCTTGACCAGTTCCAGGTACCAGTCGCAGTACTGCCCCCAGGCGAAGTGGTAGAGGTTGTGGACATACTGGTCGAATTCGTAGTCGTTGAGCGCACTGTTGGTCTTTTCGATCAATTGGATCAGTTCGCCGAGGATCCAGCGGTCCTCAATTTCGAACGCCTCGGGAGCCAGTCCGTTCTTGAAATCCTGAGCGGTGAGATCGCCGGTGTTCATGAACACGAAGCGCGCCGAGTTCCAGATCTTGTTCATGAAGTTCTGGTACCCCTCGAAACGTTCCTCGCTCAGGTAGAGGTTCGACCCCTTGATCGTGTAGGCGCACATGGTCATGCGCACGGCGTCGGTGCCGTATTTTTCAATCATGTCCAGGGGATCAATGATGTTGCCCAGGGACTTGGACATTTTCTTCTTGGTCTTCTCGTCGAAGACCATCGGGTGGATATAGACATCGCGGAAGGGCACGTCGCCCATGAACTTCAGGCCCATGATAATCATGCGGGCGACCCAGAAGAAGATGATCTCGTGGGCCGTGAGGAGCACCGACGTGGGGTAGTAGGTCGCGAGATCCGGGGTCTGCTCGGGCCAGCCCATCGTCGAGAAGGGCCAGAGCGCCGACGAAAACCACGTATCGAGCACGTCCTCTTCCTGGCGCAGGTGGACGGAACCACACTTTTCGCACCGTTCGACGGTTTCCTGGTCGCTGACCGTGATTTCGCCACAGTCCTGGCAGTACCAGACCGGGATCTGGTGGCCCCACCAGAGCTGGCGCGAGATGCACCAGTCGCGCACGTTGCGCATCCAGTGGAAGTAGGTGTTTTCCCACGATTTCGGGACGAAACGGGTCCGGCCGTCCTCGACGGCTTTGATGGCTTCGACCACGAGGGGTTTCATCGAGACAAACCATTGGGTGCTGATGTACGGCTCGACGACGGCGTTGCTGCGATAGGAGTGCCCCACC
This sequence comes from Candidatus Sumerlaeota bacterium, assembly GCA_035353095.1. Classification (GTDB taxonomy): domain Bacteria; phylum Sumerlaeota; class Sumerlaeia; order UBA8349; family UBA8349; genus DAOPYU01. The sequence goes on from DAOPYU010000571.1 coordinate 2,054, forward strand.
TGGTGCGTGTGGTCTTCGATCTTGACGAGAAGGCCCTGGGCCTCGAGATCGGCCACGACACGCTTGCGCGCCTCGAACCGATCCAGCCCCTCGTAGGCGCCGCCGTTGGCGTTGATCGAGGCGTTCGGGTGCAGAATATTGAGCATTTCGAGGTTATGACGCTTCCCCATGTCGTAGTCGTTCGGGTCGTGCGCCGGGGTGACCTTGACCAGACCGGTGCCGAACTTCGGGTCCACCAGGTCGTCGGTGATGAACGGGATGCGGCGGTTCATCAGCGGCAGGATGCAGTGGCGTCCGCGCAGATGCTGGTAGCGCTCGTCATTGGGGTTGAAGGCCACGGCCATGTCGCCCAGCATGGTTTCGGGCCGCGTGGTGGCCACAGTGATGAATCCGGGGTTGGGGTCGGTCGCGGTCGGTTCGATGGGGTACTGGATGTGCCAGAGGTGGCCCTTGACCTCGCGGTATTCGACTTCGTCGTCGGACAGGGCGGTCTGGTCCAC
>DAOPYU010000572.1:0-2548 GCA_035353095.1 Candidatus Sumerlaeota bacterium
GCCGCGTGCGGTGGCTCGACTGGAGGGCGTCGCCGAGGGGGGGGACTTCGATCTCCACGACGGGGAGACCCAGTTCCGTCTGGACCCGGTCACGAATGACGCGGCCTTCCCAGGCGCAATGGCTCGCGCCGGGGATGCGCGACACCACCACCGCCTGCGCACCGGTGGCGCGGATGTCCGCGCAGATGCGCCGGGCGCGATCCGACGCGCTCCCGACCATCGGGTCGGCCAGCGCCATGCGCGCCAGCGCCTCGAACGGGTCGAGGTCCTCGGGGATCGAGTCCAACGCGTGACTGAAGAGGAAGTCTGTCCCGCATAACCGTCCCCCGCACGCCTCGAGCAGGTTCATGGCCGCGAGGTCCGCTACCGGGTTGACCCAGAAAATTTTCGGGGCTCCCGGTTTCAATGTACCCTGTCGCGCCTGAACACGGCGGCGCGTTTCGTCCAGCAGGTCCTCCAGAACAGCCAGACATTCTCCCTGGTCCGAGCAGAAATGGATCGCCAGCATTTCGGCGATGAGCAGTTCGAGTGCGGGCAGGGGACACGGTTCGGCCATGAAGGCCAGGCGCCGCAGTTCACGCAGCGTCCGCCGTACGGCGTTCGCGCGCTGGATGCCGGCGGCAAGGCGCTCGTCGGTCAGCGTTTCGCCGCACAGGTTCTCGATCGCTCGGGCAACCCGCTCGAGTTCGCTGCGGACCAGCGCCACCTGACTCGCGGGGGCGCGAAAACCGCCCGGCAGTTCCACGGCGGCTTCCTCCGGATCGGGTACGCGCCGGTGCGGCATCTCCCACCAGAGGATCGGGTGGCCCAACCCCGCGAGGCGTTGCGCGATGGCTGAGAAATCGTCGCAGGTCGCCCCCACACTGCACGCCAGCAGGTCGGGCAGGGGGAAGTGCGCCTCGGTAACGAACGCACCCAACATGGCCCGCACCGGGCAGAACGAATCGTCCACGCCGAGCCGGTCCGCGATTCCCAGCAGGTTCGCGTTCAGTTCCATCACACACGGAATCCACCAGGCACCGTCCGGATAGAACGCCACGGCGTTGGGGAGCGAATAGGCCAGCACGGGGACGGTTCCCAGATCCTTCATCGTTCCGACGAGGTAAGATCCCGCGGCCCGCGCCGCGCGGAGGCGGTCCTCCTCGGTGAGAAGAAAATTCCACAACCGCAACGCCGCCGCCGAGTTATCGAACCGCAGGGAACGCAGCCGGGTGTCCCCGTCCTCGACGTGCCGTCCCAGCGGCCCGACATAGGCGGGCCAGTCGGCACGCGTGCGCTGGATCTCGGGCCAGCGCGCCTCCCAGGCGTTCAGGTCGATCTGGCGCGGCGTATCCGTCATGAGAGTGTCCCCACAAAGGCTTCGATTCGCGTGGTCAGCCGCCCCTCGGCGCCAACGGTCAGGCCGGACCCGAGGTCCAGATCGAACACCGGTACGGGCGCCCAGTCGCGGATGCGCGCGACCTCGGCGTGCCACAGGTCGCACCACGACCGCCGCAGCACCACCAGGCCGCGCAGGCCATACGCCTCGATTCGTTCGCGCAGCCACACGTAGAATTCGCTGTTGGGCCGCCGCGCCACGTCGGGAATCCGCCCGAAGTACGCCTCGACCAGTTCGCCCAACGGGTCTTCCCGCAGTCGCCGCCGGTTGAAGGGCGCGGGCAGACCCGCCTCCCCGCTTTCCGTTCCGTCGAAGACTATTTCGCCGCCCGCCTGCTCGAACAGTCCGAACAACACGCGGTCCTCCGGCATCAAAGGGACGCCCACGAGGCCGATGCGGGGCCCCGGGGATTTTGACCGCCCGACAGGCGAATGGTTTGGATGACTTTCGATCTCGGGCCGTCCGCGTTCCTGAAACACCGCGATCTTTTCCGAGAATTGCCTCGCGGGCAGGATGCCTCCCAGACCGCGCAAAGTCGCGCGCGCGGTGTCGTATTCTTCGAGAGTCTCGATCAACGCTTCTCGCGTGGGAGGGTGTCCCCCGTGGCGCGTCAGAAAACGGCCCAGCCGTTCGAGTTCCTCGCGATAAAACCGCTGTGCCGAAGCGGTCTGCCACGTGGCGGGCACGTGCATCAGGAAGACGGGCCGATTCGCCTCTTCCGCGACCTCCGCCGCGCGGCGCATTTGATCGCACACGGTCACAAAAATGGCGATGTCCTCGGTCGGTTCTTTCTCCAGCCGCGCCAGCCAGGCCTGCGCAAAGGGACAGACTCCAGCGGGAATTCCCACTGGGGACAGTTGTCCTTCAATTGACGGAGCCACCCGGCAGGGTTGCCATCCGAAGGCCGCCACCCACTCGGGCGGGGTATAAGGAGAAGTGAAAAGCGCGCGACGCGGACCCACGGATCTTTTCCCCTTCGAACCGGGTACCCTCGCGGAGAGGGGGATCAGACTCCCCGCACCGTTTCGAACAAAGCTTCGACTCGCACGGCGATGCGCGCGGAATCCGACGGCGAGTAGTCCGTTTCGATGCGCAGATAGGGAATGCCCAGGCGTTCCTCGGCCAGGCGCTTGATGCGCGCCGCTTCCACGTCGTAGGTCAGGCACGCCT
>DAOPYU010000573.1:0-2538 GCA_035353095.1 Candidatus Sumerlaeota bacterium
GGTGCGTGGTGTCGGGGATGCGCCAGGAGACGGAGCGTTGCCGCGAGGCGTTGCGTCTGGTGTCCGAGGGGTGGACGGTCAGTCTGATTTCGTCGGGCGATCCGGGGGTCTATGGGATGGCGGGACTGGCTCTGGAACTGGCTGTGGAAGAGGACCTGGAGATTCCGATTGAAATTGTGCCGGGTGTCACCGCAGCCAACAGCGCCGCGGCCGCTCTGGGCGCGCCGCTCATGCTCGACTACGCGACGATCAGTTTGAGCGATCTGCTCGTACCGTGGGACACGATTGTGCGCCGTCTCGAAGCGGTTGCGGCGGCCGACCTGGTGGTGGCGCTTTACAATCCACGAAGCAGGCAGCGCGTGCGCCAACTCGAGGAGGCGGTCGAGATTCTGCTTCGTTACCGTGCCGGTTCCACGCCGGTGGGGGTGGTGACGGCGGCCCATACGGACGAGGAGCGGGTCGAGATTTCCGACCTCGGGCATCTGCTCGACCTGGAAATCGGGATGCGCAGTCTGGTGGTGATCGGGAACAGCAAGACGAAAACACTGGGGCCGTGGCTGGTGACCCCGCGAGGGTATGCGCTGTGATTCTGTTGCTGGGGGGATGCGCCGAATCGCCGCAACTGGCGCGGATGCTGGTGGAATGCGGCTATTCGGTTCTCTTCTCCAAGATGACAAACTTACCCCTTTCCGGTGAAGGAGGGACGGGTGTCACCGTTCGGACGGGACCTCTCGATCTGGCCGGAATGACGGCGCTGATCCGTGATCGAAAGATTCAGGCGGTGGTGGACGCGACGCATCCCTATGCGGAACAAGCCCGCCAAACGGCTCGCGAGGCGAGCCGCATGTGCGGGATTCCCTGTTTCCGGTTCGCACGAGGAGTTACTGAAGGACTGGAAGACGCACTGCGCGTCCGGACCCACGCCGAGGCGGCGAAACGGGCGTTTTCGTTTGGAGAACCGGTTCTGTTGACGGTCGGCACGCGGAATATCGACGTTTACGCGGACGAGTGGCGGCGTTCCCGCACTCCGGTATTTATCCGGGTATTGCCTGTCCCTGAATCTATCGAGGCCTGTCGGATGGCGGGATTCCCGGAAGCGAACATCCTCGCGGCCAAAGGACCGTTTTCGGTGGAAGCGAACCGTGCGACGATCCAGCGGTATGGCATTCGTGTTCTGGTGACCAAGGATGGTGGCGCTGCGGGCGGCATGCCGGAGAAGAGGGAAGCGGCCCGGCAGGAGAACTGCCGGGTGGTGCTGATCGAGCGTCCCTTCTCTCCGGATGCCGGATACGTTTCCATGCGCGATCTGGTCCAGGCCCTTCTGGCTCAGGTATCCCCCACGCGGGAGTGACTTTTCCGTTATTCTGAAACCGCAGTTGAACGCCTATCGTCCGGTTTTTCTTTCAGGCGGGCGAGGACGCCCGCCCTCCCAGAAAGGTCATTTTTATGGGGCGAAAGCGGTTGCCAAAACCGTTTTCGCCCCATAGCATAAGCACAAAAGACTCGTTTTCTGTCCGCAACTGCTGTTTTTTATTTCTGTGCATCCGCGATGGCGACTTCGTCGAATGTTTTGATGTCGGCCAGAACGCGGGTCGAGGCGTCGAGGATTTCCATCGCCAGTGCGGCGCCGGTCCCCTCGCCCAGCCTCATGCCGAAATCCAGGATCGGTTCCAGGTTCAACTGCTGGTGCATGAACCGGTGACCCACCTCGACCGAGCGGTGGCTGGCGAAGAGATAGGCTTTCGCCCGGGGAGCCAGTTTGCAGGCAACGAGCGCGCCCGCCGTCGAGATCAGGCCGTCGCACACCACGGGAATCCCATGCGCCGCCGCACCGAGTACCAGGCCAGCCAGCCCGCCGATTTCCAGCCCGCCCACCTTGGCCAGTACGTCCAGCGCATCGTCCGGGTTGGGCTGGTGGTGTTTCAGCGCCTGGTTGATGACACGAATCTTGTTCTGCAGGGCGCTGTCGTCAATCCCGGTCCCCCGTCCGGTTACCTCCGAGGCTTCGAGACCGGAAAAGGCGGCGATGATGGCGCTGGAGGGCGTGGTGTTGGCGATGCCCATATCCCCTGTCCCCAGAATGTCGAGAGGTCCTTGTTGCAAGAGTTCCTCGACGATCTCGATTCCCGCTTCCAGACTGCGGATGGCCTGTTCGCGTGTCATGGCGGGTTCAACGGCCAGATTGCCGGTGCCGTGGGCAACCTTTTTGTGAAAGATCGGAAGATCGGGACTGAAGTCGCAATTGACGCCCAGATCGGCGACACAGACGCGCGCTCCGGCGTGGCGCGCCAGCACGTTGATCGAAGCGCCGTCGTTCACGAAGTTGAGGACCATCAGTTTCGTCACTTCCTGCGGGAAGCGGCTCACGCCTTCCGCCACGACGCCGTGGTCCCCCGCGCAGGTGACGATGACCTTCTGGTTGAGGTGAACGTTGAGCGTTCCGGCGATTCCGGCCAGCCGGGCGCTCAGGGTTTCGAGCATGCCGAGACTGCCGGCGGGGCGGGCCTGCTGGCGCAGGCGTTCGCGGGCCGCTTCTTC
>DAOPYU010000574.1:0-2536 GCA_035353095.1 Candidatus Sumerlaeota bacterium
GACAGACGCCTCGGATCATCTGGCTGGCGAGTCCTCATCCGGTCAGGGCGAGAAGCAAAGAGGTGAGTACTCCGATATTGATGACGACGATCAAGAATCCCCTGCAAATATGGTTGAGGTTCAGGTCCGATTCGGAGTTCAGGGTGTGCAGGTTCTTCAGAAGATAAACCAGGGCGACACAGGTGAGAACGGCCGCGATGATTGACCCGGTATAATGCCGGATCGAAAGAAGTCTCAACTGTTCCATGTCGGCTCTTACCTGGAATTTCAGGTCTTCATTCATTTCCAGCGTCCCGTTCACATTGGATTATATTCAACAGAACTGCACGATTCTAACCGACCTGTTGGTTCGGATCAAGCGTTTCTTTGTCGAGATTCCCATTTGCATCCTCCGGGATAACTGAAAAAGGGGACGGGACAACAGGATGCTGGGGATCTGCCGTTATCCTGTTCATCCTGTTATCCCGTCTATTGCAGTTCTTAACGCAAGCAAGAAAAACCAGATGGGACGGGCTTCTCTTGCTTGCGCCTTTGCGTTGGAGGTTATGGGGGCAACTATGAGATTCTGACTCCGCCTTGTCCCTTCACGCTCAGAGCGTGAACCCCTCGCGGTAGTTCGGTTTCAGGAACTCGTTCGCGGCTTCGTCGTTGGTCACCTTCAGATTCTTCCAGTCGAAGTCGAGCCGTTTGCCCGCGCGGATGGCGACGTTGCCCATGAGGACGAACTCGGTGAGGGGGCCGCCGTAGTCGAAGTGTGTGGAGGGCTTCCCTTCCCCCTTGCAGGCGTCGAGCCAGTTGCGATGGTGCCCCTTGACGCGCGGCAGGGTCTTGGGCGGCTTCTTGTACGCCTTCATCTTGTCTTCCGGAATGATGCGCGGGGACTTCGACCATCCGTCGCCTAGAATCATCCCCTTGGTTCCGATAAAGAGAACGCCGTGGTCGCCCAGTTTGCGGTTCGTCGCGATTTCGCGGGGCAGGGCGGGTTTGATGCCCCCTTCGTACCACGTGATCCGCACCGGTCCCATATCGCCGCGTTTGGGCATGTCGAAGTACACGAGCGAGGCGGCGGGACAAATCTCGGCGGTGTTGCCGGAGGTACTCGCTTCGACGCTGAATGTCTCGCACTGGTCGAGTTTGAGCGCCCAGAAGGCCGGGTCGAGGTGGTGACAGGCGTAGTCGCCGATGTTACCCGATCCGAACTGCCACCAGGCGCGCCAACTCACCGGGGCGTAGTCGGGGTGGTAGGGGCGCGCGGGAACGGGCTGAAGCCAACGTTCCCAGTCGAATCCGGCGGGAACGGGCGGCGTGTCTTTGGGCTTGTCGGTGAGGTCGGTCCAGAAACGCGAGCCCGTGTCGATCCAGGAGTGGACCTCGGTTACGTCACCGATGGCGCCGTCCCAGATCCACTCGCAGCAGAGGCGGATGTCTTCGCTCGAGTGGCCGAAGTTGCCCATCTGGGTGGCGACACCCGCTTTGCGGGCCGCCTCGGTGATCAGGCGCGTCTCCTGAATCGTGCGGCAGAGCGGTTTTTCGCAATAGAGGTGTTTTTTCCGGTTGAGCACGGCGAGCGCGATCATGGCGTGCGTGTGGTCGGGCGTGGCGACCAGGACCGCGTCAATGTCTTCCTTCTCGAACATCTGGTTGTAGTCGCGGTAGGTCGGGCACGCCTGGCCGTACTTCTGCCGGACCAGTTCTGTGGCGGGCTTCAGGCCCGCAGTGCCCCCGTAATAGAACTTGCTGTAGTCGCTCTCCTCGTTCACGTCGCACAGCGCGGCGATGCGCGCGTCCGGCTCGTCGAAGAGTTGTTTCATGTTGATGAGGCCCTGACCGCCCGTGCCGATGATGGCGATGTTGATCTTCTCGCTCGGCGCGATGTTGCCTTCTCCGCCCAGCACGTAGCGTGGCACAATGGTGAAAACCCCGGCCGCCGCAGCCGCGCCTTTCAGGAAATGCCGCCGGTTGACGCTCTTCTTCGCAGAAACGGATACCGCTTTTCGCTCGCTCATGGTCGCTCGCCTCCTGAAGTTTCTGGGAGGACGGTCCGAAGTTGAGAGAAGGCGGGAGTGGTGGAGCAAAGAGTCACGCGAGAGGAAAAATTGTGGACGAAGCGTGAGATCCCCGTTTGTATATTTCCGCACCGCCGCCTGTTTCTGTCCGGAGCCGCCCGGTCCTTTCGGGGTGTTGAAGATGTGAACCAATCTGGAAGGACTATAGGGAGGGGAGACTGAAAGTTCAATTGGATTCTGGCGCGGATTTTGGGCGCGCAAGAGGGGCGGGGGGGAACGAAGTGGACTGGGTGGACGAGGTGGACACTCTCTTAGTGTCGCACCGGCCCACTGACGCACCGGCGCACCGCCGCACCGGCCCTACGGCTTCGGCGTCGCGGCGGGCATCGCTTTTTTGGCCTGATCGATCATCGCCTGCAATCGCACGACGTTGGGATGGTTCGCTCCCAGGCGTTTCGCATACAGGTCTTTTGCCGCTTCGGCCTGTTCAACTGCTTTTGCAATGTTTCCCGCCTTCCAACTTGCGCCAG
>DAOPYU010000575.1:0-2529 GCA_035353095.1 Candidatus Sumerlaeota bacterium
TTGTACCGAAACAATGTCAACCTTTAGCCACCCGTCGCTCCCCCGAGAAGGGGGCCCCGAGCTGAGGAAAGAAACCCGCCCCTACGGGAAATTTGGGGCCGGAAGCCCCCGAACAGAGATGACCAAAGGGTTGCGAAATAATGACCCCCAAAGACAGGATCACGGGATTTACAGGATACCGCAGTGGAAACAAACCTATCCTGCAAATCCTGTTATCCCGTCTATTGCTGTCTTTTCATTGAACCAACTCAGTATCAAGCCGGATAGACATACTCGATCTGGAGTTTCACGTCCGGATGCAGACTCTGCTTGACCGGGCATCCGTCTGCGCCCTTTTCGAGCGCCTGACGGTCCGACTCGGACAACTGCAACCCCGCCGGCAGCGTCACCACCGCCTTCAACCGCGCAATCCGCCGAGGCGGCGTGGTCGTCATTTCCTTCTCCACCCGGACCCGCGTGCCCGTCAATTCGATCTCACGCTTCCGACCCACCATCGCCATGATCGTCAGAATGCACGACCCGAGCGCCGCCGCCACCAGATCGGTCGGCGAAATCGCCCTCCCCGTACCCCCATTGTCCACCGGCGCTTCCGTCTCGAACGTATTGCCCGACGGGCCGTGCGTCACCACCGTCCGCAAATCGCCCGTGTATTCGATCTCGATCTGAACTCCCATCTCCCAGCCCTCCAACACTTGAATTGAAAACGGTCCGGCTCCCGGCGCTTCAAGACATCCACCCACCGAGACCGGACCTGTCCGCAATCGTCTCACACCCCGAACCACGTGGCAAGAGGTTCTCCCCGGAAAGAAACACTCCGATACGCCCTTTCTTTCAGGTGCATCGTGAACGTGTTGCACGAGAGTCCCCGCCTCTCCTCATCAGAAGAAATCCGGGCGCGCCGATATACTCCATCGGGTTCATCCTCTTCACCACCGCCGCGTCGGCCAGGGCAGGGGCCGCCCGATTACTCCACCCGATACTCCGGGACTCCGGGAACCTGGAAGTTCATACTTGATCGAAGCAAAGCCGATGCGTTACGGTTTGAACCAGGCATCTGAATGAATCTCTCATAACCTGAAAGACTTCCCGAACGAAGGAGGAAAGGGTGATGATGCAGGAGTATCCTTTGTCCAAGGCGTTCCAGTTAATCGAGCCCGGTCCGGTCGTGCTGGTCACAACGGCGTCTCAGGGGCGCCCCAACGTCATGACGATGAGCTGGCACATGATGATGGAGTTCGAGCCGCCCCTGATCGGTTGTGTCATCAGTCCGATGAATTACAGCTTCGAGACATTGCGCAAGACCCGGGAATGCGTGATTGCCATCCCCACGGTCGCTCTTGCGTCCAAGGTGGTCGAGATTGGCAACTGTTCGGGCCGGGACATCGAAAAGTTCGAAGCCTTCGGCCTGACACCCGCGCCGGCCGAAAAAGTGAAGGCGCCCCTGATCGCGGAGTGTCTGACCAATCTCGAATGCCGGGTGTCGGACACCAGCCGGGTCAACAAATACGCCCTCTTTATCCTGGAAGCGGTCAAGGTCTGGACGGACCCGCTGCGCAAGGAACGCCGGACAATCCATGCCAACGGAGATGGAACTTTCGTGGTGGACGGCCGGACGATCAACCTCAAGGAAAAGATGGTGAAGTGGCCACAATTTGTGTAGGTGGCTTCTATGATTTGGGATGATTTGGGAATCCCCGAGACTTCACGGACCGAATCCGTTTACGATGACGGGGCGACGTGTGGAGAGACCGTCTTTCCAGGCAGAACAGTTGCGCTCGCAGAAATCGGAAATCGGGTGACAGTGAATTGGAGGGGTGAATCGGAGAGGTGAAGTATTGGGGGGCTTTGTGTCCTCGTGTCTTTGTGTGAGTTCAATTTCACACGAAGACACAAAGACACGAAAAAATGAATGGAGGGACGCTCTCAGAATCGAATGGAAATCGGTAGGGTATCCCCTGATTAGCCCATCTCGATCCCCCCACCGTTTTACCGCATCACCGTCCATTCCGAAAATCCAGACTGCCCTGACATTTCTGACAAAGAAAAATCCACCGGACGAGTCAAAGCAGTGAGGGACACATCCGTATCCGGTTTTCGGGCCTCCCCAAAACAGACCGGACTCTCTTGGCGCCGGAGGAAAAGGATCATGCGAAAATCAAAGGCGTTCACTCTGCTTGAACTGCTTGTCGTCGCCACAATCACCTCGATCCTGGCCTATATCGCGGTCCTCAGTGCAAGCGAAGTCATGGCGACAGTCCGGCGGATGCTGGGACAGGAATGACTTGGAATCAAACCCTGTTTCTGGAAACCGATGAAAGGCATAACAATGGACGGAACAAAAACGGATCCAGACACAGCGCCCCTTCCCGTCAGACGAAAAGGAATACGAAGTCTTTTATTCTGGGGAGTATGCGCCGGAGGAGGAGGCCTCTTTCTGTTTCTGATGTTTCTCCTGGCCGTCACCCTCCCCAATCTGTATCGCGACCTGCCAACACCCCAGATTTCCGGCCCTCAACAAATCGTCCGAAA
>DAOPYU010000576.1:0-2526 GCA_035353095.1 Candidatus Sumerlaeota bacterium
AGTATTTATGGCCAGTTGGCGGTGAAGGGGGCGTTCTGGGTTCCTCAAACCGCTCAGGCTTCCACCGCGTTTCACGAGGGGACCATCGGGAGTATTTCGACCGGTAAGAAAGGGCTTTTCTGGGGGATCGCCCATGTCGCGCCGAGTTGTACGATCAAGTTTACTCCGGCTTTGCATCCCTATTTCTGGGTTTGCAACGATCCGAGTTCGCATCAACCCTGATTCTGAGACTTGTTCCCGGTTTATTTCTCCGGAGACAAAATGAATTCCGACAGATAAGGATTTCTCGTCATGAAAATGCCGTCTCATTTTGTGTTGGTTGGTCTTTTTGTTTTCTGTCTCTTCCTGTGTCAAGACGTCCCGGCGGCTTCCGGGACGTCCTGTTACCGCATTCAGTACAAGAATTGTACCCTGGGTACGAACGCCACTCGCTCGATCAGCATCACGGATACTCACGGCCAGGCCAGTTGGGTCAAGATTCAATTTTTTAAGAAAACGCCCGCTTCGATCTTGTACGATGCGAATGGCATCTCGACGAATACGTCCCACGGGACGCTTTACATGACGGCGCCTCTGACCATTCCCGCGATGGGTATTGATGGGAATCTGGGAAAATTGTACACGGAAGCGAACATCGGGCAGTTGATTTTCCTGGGGACTTTGACCAATCTGACCTGTAACAAGTCCTGGATTTCGTTTCTGGCATCGGGGGGGGGGGCGATCGGTTCCCTGCGGGTTTCGGCGCAGGCCGACTCCTCGTCCGGGCAGTATGCCTCGATGTTTCTGGACCTTGAGACCAATTTGCCGCAGCCGCCGATGGCGATTCAACTCTCGGGGGTGATTCTGGAGAAAGCGGCTGTGCTGATTCCCATTTCCAATCTCACGGTGGCGTCGAAGAAGTGTGTGGGGGGCGAGCCGGTTCGGCGTTTTGTCAGCCTCGGGGGTGTGGGCCGGGTGACGCCGGCGGCGCAGGGCGATTCGGCCAAGTATCCGCTTATCGTGCGGAGTCTCGGCAAGTTGAAGACATCGGGGGCCGAACTGGCGCCCGATACGCTGACGTGTTATTCTTTGCTTTCTTCTATTTCCGCGGTTTCGGCCTGGTTCGACGGGAAACGGGTGGGAGGCGGAGTGGGGTATTCCGATCCCGCTCGGTCTGAGATCGAGATCTGGGCCGGAAACATCGGTTCCGTTTACGGGGATGCTGGGGTCAACGCCACTTTTCTGGCGGGAATAGAAGGAGTTCCGGAACCCGGTTTTCATCAGGGGACGATTCAGAAGATCGCCACGCACCCGACGAAAGGGTTTCTGAAGGGGCTGGCGCATGTGGCGCCGGGCAGCACGATCAAATTCGTTCCGGCGTCTCACCCCTATTTCTGGGTCTGCGACGATCCGAGTCAGGATCAGCCGTGATTTCTTCCATCCAGAAAGGACCGATGGGTTCGGGGTCTGTCGCGACTGTTCGAAGGAGAATCCTGTGAAAAAAGTTCTGTTTTCTTCCCCCTTGCCGATTGTGTCCGGTCTTCTCTTTTTCTGCCTCTTGTGCGGTCTGACGCTGCCGGCCGTTGCTGCGGATGGGTATCGCATCCGGTATAAGTATTGTACCGTTCAGGCCGGGGCGGACAGTTCTCTCAGCGTTACGGACGTTGTCAAACCGGCCAGTTATGTCAAGATTCAATATTTGAAGGAGTTGCCCGTATCGGTGGTGTTCAACGTGAACGGGATCTCTACGAATACGCCCGTTGGGACGCTTTATATGACGGCTCCCCGGGTTATTCCCAAGGTTATAATCGACGGGGAACTCGGGACTTTCTACACGGAAGCGCGGGTTTCGGTTCTGGGATGCTATACCTACATCAAGGACGTGACCTGCCGGAAAGCGTGGATCGGGGCGGTTGAAAGTCTGGACTCAATCGGTCGCCTCAAAATGTCGGCGGAAGAGAACTTGCTGTATGGGAACTACGCCACAACCACCTTGGTCTTCTATGGGGCCTCTCTGCATCCGCCCCTGTCTGCGCAGTTTTCGGGAGTGATTGTCGAGACTTTCGTTTCAAACTCGGAGATTTCTTCGCTCAAGGTCGCTTCGAAAAAATGTCATACGGATTTGCCGATGCAACACAAGAATTTTGTCAGTCAGGGGGGGATTGGCCGCATCACGCCGTCGGCGTCTGTCAGTTCAACATCCTATGTGTTCCATGTCAAGGCGATTGACAAACTTCAGGTCACCGGCGGGGCCATCATTCCCGATTCTTTCCTCAGTTATGAACCGGTTACCTCGATTCGCGCGACTTCCCTCCGATTCTCGAATGTCCTTCTTTTGGGGATCGTGGGAATGCCGTATGGCCTTTCCCCGACGATGGCGACTTTCGGAGCGCCCCGTTTCGGTTCGATTTATGGGGAAGACCGTGTTCAGGCCGACTTCTGGGTGGGGCCCAAGGGGTATCCGAACATCCCCTTCCACCAGGGTACCATCGCGAAGATAATGACTCATCCCAGGACGGGGGTTCTGTATGGGACCGCGCACGTGGC
>DAOPYU010000577.1:0-2523 GCA_035353095.1 Candidatus Sumerlaeota bacterium
CGACGCGCCAATCGCCACCAGTTCCGCCACCTGCGGCGTATAGACACTCCGCGGAATCTCATCCGCTTGGGATACGGAACCGCAACACGCCCCGGCTCCCTCGTTCTTCTTGCGCGCCGAGACATCCACACTCGCGATGTACTCTCCCACCTTTGCCCCAACGGGTAAACCCGCTGCGATTTTCTGGTAGAGCGGGTCTTTCCATTCCCCAAAAGCCTCGACGTAGCCAGCCTTGGGGGTGAGGGTGATCCCGGTCAGACCCGCTTCCTCCGCCATCCGGCGCGTATCGTCCACCAGCACGGCGCCCGCCACACACCCGATCAACGCCTCGACCATCTGCAACACCGCGTCGGGCAACGGCTGGAGCAGCGCCAGGTCCGAAACGGCCACCCGGCCGCCCGGCTTCAGGATGCGTCCGATCTCGCGCCAGACCTGCGGTTTGTCCGGAGACAGGTTGAGGACGCAGTTGGAAATGACCACATCCACACTGGCGTCGGCCACGGGCAGGTGCTCGATCTCGCCCAGGCGGAATTCCACATTGTCCAACCCGGTCCGCTCGCGGTAGGCCGCCGTGTTACGCCGGGCTTTGGTGATCATGTCCGGAGTCATGTCCACGCCAATAACCCGTCCGGTCGGGCCGACTTTCTGCCCGGAAATGAAAACATCGAACCCGCCGCCGCTCCCCAGATCCAGGACGATCTCGCCCGGTTGGAGCGAGGCCACCGCCGTCGGGTTGCCACACGACAGGCCCATATTGGCGCCCTCGGGCAGGGTGGCCAGTTCCGCCTCGCTGTACCCGGCCACCTGCGCCACCTGCGCGGCAGACCCAGAACCGCAACAGGACGCGGCCCCGCCGCCGGTCCCACACCCACATCCTCCAGACGACTTCGCAATCTGACTGTACCCCTCGCGCACCGCTTCGCGAATGCGTTCCTGATTTTCAGAGTTGTTCCCGTTCGTCATATGAGTCTCCTTCTTCCTGTTCGATTAACTCAGAAAAAGCCAACCTGCCACCGTGTTATTTCAGAACTTCTTCGAGAATCTCGACCGCGTCGCGGACGGCTTTGGAACAAACCGTCTGAAACAAACCCGTATCGCGCGCCGTTGCAAGACTGCCCGGCAGACTCAGGTCCACACCGAGCAGTTCTTTACATTCGATGCTGCCATTGCGCTCGCGAAACTTCGCCAGAAACTCCCGCGTCAGGCGGATGGCGGTTTCTTTCGCTTCCTGATCCTGGGGATCGGTCCGCGGGTGCTTCAAACCGATCGCCATCACGCCGCCCGCCACCGCCCCGCAGAGATTGCCCGAACTGCCCAGCCCCCCCCCGAACGCGCTGGCCACACCCAGCGCCACGTCCCGGTCAAACGGCAGTTTCTCCCCGCAACACACCAGAACCGATTGCGCGCAATTGAAGCCACTCTGGAGCATTTCAACCGCTTCTGTCCCTCTGTCCGACCCCATGATACGCCTTCCTTTCCGACCTCAAGACCGACAGTATTTCGCCGGGCCGATCGCCCGGTTTTCATTTCTTCCGACAACAGGTTGCTTCCCCACCGGAGGAGGGAGATCCCCCCACACAGATCTTCCGGAGCCGCTTGCGGTCCTGTTCGACAATCTTACTGTCCTTCAGGACCGTCTGAACCCACTCGAGCGTTTCGCGGACATGAGAGGGCGCCTCCGCGCCCGCCAGGCGGAAGTAGTGCCACCGCCCCTCCTTGCGGCACTCGATCAGCCCCGCCTGAGCCAGAATGGACATGTGTTTCGAGACGGTCGAGGGGGCCAGGTCGAGCAGTTCGATGATTTCACAGACACACCGCTCGCGTCCGCACAAAGCCAGAAGCGCGCGCACCCGGCTTTCGTCGGAGAGGGCTTTGGTGAGGGTGAGAAACGGGCGCATGGAATCCTCCTATATTTCGCCACATGACGAAATATACACCTGAAGGAATGAGGTCCGCAATCTTTTTCTTTGGGGGAGGAGGGGAGAAATAGGGAGGGGGGCCCGCGTCTTAGTGCCTGTGTGAAAAGTCCTTTCCCCGGGACCGCCAATCTCCTGATTGGCGAGGGGGTAACAAATCACCCTGAAAACCGCAGTTGAGGATAGAAAGAAATCTTTTATCCTTACTTTATGGGCTGAAAACGATTTGGGCTTCCTCACCTTTTGGGTGAAGTCTTTTGACCGCGCCAATCGGGAGATTGGCGGTCCCGGGAAACCTCGTTTTTCTCAGAAGATGGCCGTTTCATGGAGGACGAGCGTCTTAGCAAACAGAAGAAAACCTTAACCCAAAGACTTTTCACACAGGTTCTCAGTTGTGGCTCTCTTCAGGAACCGAGGAGTCGGACGAATCTTCCGCGTCAGATTTCCGCATCAGGACGCTCCACACGACCACATCCCCGGCCATCCGCAGCCGATGGTAGAACGGATAGCCGGGCCGTTCCCCCATCCGTTCGTCCAGCGCCCGCTGGTACGAGCGCGCCGTCAGCGCCGCCAGCCCCGTCGGTCCCATCTGACGCCAGCAATAGAT
>DAOPYU010000578.1:0-2518 GCA_035353095.1 Candidatus Sumerlaeota bacterium
CGTCTCGCCCGCCTGAAAGGAAAGCCGTGGCTGGGATGTTCAACCGCGGTTTTCAAAAGTCTCTGGCGGGACTTGGGTTGGAGATACCGGACTTCGCATTATCCTGGATTCTCTTTGAGGCAACCGTCTTGACTCGTTCCCGATGATCACCCGACGGGACAAAAAATCGAGGCCGCAAATCGTGTTCAGATTTGCGGCCTCGACCGATTGGGGGGGGCCGTGTTGGGCGATTCCTTGTTTGCGAGGATACGCCGGTGAGGGGCGTTCTCACTTCCTCTATCCTGCAGCCCTGTTGTCTTTCCGTCTTACCTCCGTGTGTCTCTCCTCTTGGACAGCCTTCTCATTCCGACCTGGCGTGTTCGATGGGGAACTGTCCCCCTCACCCGATCGCGTCGTTGCCGGTTTCGCCGGTTCTTATCCGGACGCATTCGTCGAGCGAGAGAACGAAGATCTTGCCGTCTCCAATTTTGCCGGTTCGCGCCCCCGAAATGATCGCGTCAATAGTCGGTTTGACGAATTTTTCATTGACGGCGATCTCGATGCGGATCTTGTTGAGGAGGTTGACTTCCATGTCCACGCCCCGATAGGATTCGTGGAACCCCTTCTGCTGTCCGCATCCCTGGGCGTTGGCGACCGACATCTTGAAGACTTCGGCCTTGTACAACTCGCGCTTGACGTCGCCCAGTTTGTCGGGCTGTATGTATGCGATGATCAGTTTCATGATGCCTTTCTCCTTTTCTCGATTCTATCCGGTTTCCTTCGATTCTTCACGCGAAACTCAGAGGCCTTACTTGTGCTTCACGAATTCCGAAACATGGCCGCCGCCCCCCATCGAACTGGGGGTGTGGACGAAGTCCGGATAGCCCAGTGTCCCCATTTCCGGAATGTCGAGCCCGGCGATTTCCTCTTCCGCCGTCACCCGCAGGCCGATGATCTTGTCAATGATCTTGAACATGATCCAGGCCAGGACAAAGATCACCATGATACAGGTACCCGTCCCGATGCACTGGGCGATGAACTGGCCCGCATCGCCGTAGAAGAGTCCCGTCACGTTGCCCGCCACGCCGTTCAGGCCGTCGCCATAGGTTCCGTCGGCAAAGAGCCCCAGGGACAACACGCCCCAGGCGCCGTTGCACCCATGCACCGCCACTGCGCCCACCGGGTCGTCCACCTTCAGTACCCGTTCCACGAAGAAGACCGCGCAGACCACGAGTACCCCCGAGACCGATCCGATGATGACCGCGCTGAGCGATGTCACAAACGCGCAGGGCGCCGTGATGGCCACCAGACCCGCCAGCATTCCGTTGCACATCATCGAGGGGTCCGGCTTTCCGAACTTGACCCACATGACGATGGCCGCCATCAGGCCGCCCGCCGCACCGGCCAGCATCGTGTTGACCGCCACCACCCCCATGCGCAGGTCCGTGCCCGCCATGGTGGAACCGGCGTTGAAACCGAACCAGCCGAAGCAGAGGATAAATGTCCCGATAATGGCCATCGGCAGGTGATGGCCGGGGATCGCGTTCGGGGAACCGTCCTTGTTGAACTTGCCCAGACGCGGTCCGATGGCGATTGCGCCCGCCAGCGCAATTACACCGCCGACCAGATGCACCACCGAGGAACCGGCAAAGTCCACATGCCCGTGGCCCAGACCGAAGTTCTTGCCCAGGGTCGAAAGCCAGCCGCCGCCCCACACCCAGTTGCCAAAGAGCGGGTAGATGAACATCGAGACCATGAAGCCATAGACGATAAACGAGATGTACTTCCAGCGCTCAGCCATGGACCCGGTCGGGATCGTTGCCGTCGTGTCCATGAAGACCATCTGGAACAGGAAGAGCGTGTAGATTCCCACGTCATACACGCTGGGGTTGAGGAAGAAGCCCTTCAGGCCGACGATACCGAAATCGGTTCCGAACAGATGGATGACAAACTCGTGGTCCAGGGCGGTCGTTCCGCTTCCGAGCGCCGGAACGCCGCCGACCCCGCCGAACATGAAGGCAAAGCCGCAGACCCAGAAACCGAGCATCCCGATGGGATAAACCATGAAGTTCATCGCCATCGTATGCGCGGCATTTTTGGCGCGCGTAAACCCGGTCTCGACCGCCGCAAACCCTGTCTGCATAAACATGACGAGGAAGCCGGCGACCAGGGTCCAGACGAAGTTGATGGAAATCTTGTTGTGCCCGACCGCGGCGGCCACCTCCTCGAGAGTCGGTTTTCCGGCCTCTTTGGCCGTAACATCCGCGATCCCGCCCGTGTTGGCGCCGGAGGGGTCGAGAACGGGGGCCGCGACAGAAGCGGGAGACGCCGCAGCACCCGTCGGCTCCTGAGCATGACTCCAGACGCCCATCAGGAACAAAAGGGTAACCAGGAGGAGGGCCGGCCAGGGCCTGGGCTTTTCCGTACCGTAACACATGATTCATCTTCCTTTCTCAAAAAGTTCTGGCGTTTGTGCGCCTCGAGGAAGTGGGCCAGCCTCGCCAGTTGCATTCTCCAGAGAGCAAGGCATATGCCACGA
>DAOPYU010000579.1:0-2512 GCA_035353095.1 Candidatus Sumerlaeota bacterium
GCAGGAGTGGGGATGACCGTCTGGTTGGGTTCCGGTGAGACAGGACCGGGTGTTACCGTTTGGACCGGCTGCGGTGAAATGGGAGTGGGGGGGGCAGATTGGTCCGATTCTGGTGTTGAAGCAAGAGGGAGCAAACCAGCCGGTGGGTTCTGAGGCACTTGAGGTTGTGTTGAAACCGGTTCCGGAGAAACCGGCGGCTGGGGGGGAGAACTCGGGGACTGCGGTTTAGGTGTCGAAACGGATTCCGGCGATGGGACAGCGGGCGGTTGGGACTGGGGTTCGGGTGGAAGAGCCTGCACGGCCTCGGACAGAATGCGCATCACGGAGTCGGCTACCCGTTGGAAACTGGTGGGGGAGACGAGAACGGTGTCGCCCGTTGGAGGTTGTGCTGGTTGTGGTTTGGCGGCTTGAGCCCCCTGTGGAGCAGGGGGGACGAGCGCCCCCGGGACAGGGGCCGATGTCCGGTTCAGCGAAGTTTGTAAAGCGGCGGCGCCAGAGGGGGGGGGCTGGGGCGTTTTCGTGTCGGTCCCACCCCGGGGCGTAGTCGGTTCCGTGGCGCGTACAGCCGCTCGGATCATTTTCTGGAATTGGGTGATATCGAACGACACGATTTGCGCCTCTCGGGCGACGCCTGATGACCGAACCGACTTTTCCCATCATAAACGCTTTCACGTCAGGGGCCAAGAACGATCTTCAGAGATCTGGTGTTCGGGCTGCTTGGAGAGAAAGGACGAAAATTCGGGGAAGAGAGACGGAACTGTTCCCTCCCCCCGCGCGCCTCCCCCACGAGAGCCTCTGATTGACAGAAACAGGGATTTGGAGTAGGTAAGATAGACCTCGTCCTCGGGGAGAAGATGAGGGGACGGGGAGATGGGCCGGGATAAAGGACTTCGGAAGATGGATCGCAAGTTGAAGATTCTGTTGCTGGCGTCGGAAATGTCGCCATTGGCCAAGAGTGGTGGATTGGCGGACGTGACGGCGGCGTTGGCGATCCATCTGAAGCGGCGGGGACACGACGTGCGGGTGGTTCTGCCATTCTACCGATGCACGCATGAACGAGTACATCAGGTCAACGTGGAACTGACCTCAATGTGTGTGCGGATGGCCGAAGGCGAGGAGTGGTGTGCCGTGCTCCATGCGTGTCTCGACGGGGAGGTGCCGGTTTACCTGATCGAGCACGATCATTTCTTCGACCGCGACGGGCTCTATCACGATGACAACATGCAGGATTATGGGGACAATCCCCGCCGGTTCGGTTTCTTTGCGCGGGCGGCCTTGCAGTTGTGCATGGACCTTGGATTTGCGCCGGACATTGTCCATGCCAACGACTGGCAGACCGCGCTGGTGTCCGCCTATCTGAAGGTCTGGTTCTGGAACCAGGGGGAATTGGGCCGGGCGGCGTCGGTTCTGACGCTCCACAACCTGGCGTACCAGGGCGTGTATCCGACCGACCACTATGGGTATCTCGGATTGGGGCTGGATAATTTTCAGCCGTCCATCTTTGAGGACCATGGGCGGATCAACTTCCTCAAGGGGGGAATCCATTTCGCCGACGTGGTCAACACGGTCAGTCCCACCTACGCGCGCGAGTGTCTGGAACCGGGCGGGGGATTCGGACTGGCGCCGTATCTGACGGACAAGGGCGACCGGTTCCGCGGGATTCTGAACGGCGCGGACTATCAGGTCTGGACGCCGGAGCATGATCCGCTGATTTCGGCGCATTTCAAGGCGGGCGATCTGGTCGGCAAGGCCCTCTGCAAACGGGAAATGCAGCGGGCCTTCCTGCTGGAAGAGGATCCGAATATCTGTGTGGTGGCCCTGATCGGGCGGCTGGTCGAGCAGAAGGGATTCCAGCTCGTGAGCGAGGCCATTCATGCGATCCTGCGCGACATGGAGGTTCAGTTTGTAATTCTGGGGACAGGCGACCAGCATCTGTCGCACCATTTCGGCACGTTGCCGGCCCGTTATCCGGGCCGGGTGGGGTCGTTTATCGGCTTCAATGACGAACTGGCGCACCGTATCGAGGCGGGCGCCGATTTCCTCATCATGCCGTCGCTCTTCGAGCCGTGCGGTCTCAATCAGATCTATTCGCTGCGCTACGGCACGTTGCCCATTGTTCGCGCCACGGGGGGGCTGGACGACACGGTGGATCAGTATGACGAGCGGACGGGGGAGGGGACGGGTTTCAAGTTCTGGCAGCCGACCCCGCGCGCGGTGTACGACACGGTCGGCTGGGCGGTCAGCACCTGGTACGACCGTCCGGCTCATATTGACCGGATGCGCAGCAGAGCCATGCGGAAGGATTTTTCCTGGGAGCGGTCCATTCTGGACTATGAGGAACTTTACGACCAGGCCCTGCGCGTAAAGTCCGATTACGACCGCCACAGCCGGGGCTGACGCGGTTTTCGTGCCGAATTACCCAGGCCGTGATGATTTTTACCCGCTCCAAACAGAAATGCGGAACAGACATTTTTGACCACGAAAGTCCTGGCGCAGCGGAGCCGCAACCAAA
>DAOPYU010000580.1:0-2495 GCA_035353095.1 Candidatus Sumerlaeota bacterium
ATCGGAATACCCCTTGTCCTGTGAACTGCGGAAGTGTTAGGGTACCTGTATTCGGCCATGTGGATATTTTATTCCGGTCACCGCATTAAGCGGTTGTTATGCGTTGAAGCGAGGAGGGAACAATGAGAATACAGCACAAACCCATTAAAGGGACGGTTGTTCTTATCCTCTTCGGGCTTCTGGCTTTTGCGCCAACATCGGTTTTTTCTCAGGCGAGCCAGACAACCCTCACACTCGAATGGATCGGAGTGTCCCCGGATCGAAAGGGGTTTGTACGGACCCCATCGGGCAGGGCGTTTGTGCCGTGGGGATTCAATTACGACCACGACGAGCGGGGGCGGCTGATCGAGGCATACTGGGTCACGGAGTGGCCCAAGGTGGAGGCGGACTTCGGCGAGATGCGGGACCTGGGCGCCAATGTGGTGCGGGTGCATTTGCAGGTCGGGCGGTTTCTGAAGTCGGCTACGGAACCCAATAGAGAATCACTCGAGCAACTCCAGCGCCTCGTGCGGCTGGCCGAGCGGACGGGACTCTACCTGGACCTGACCGGGCTGGGCTGCTACGAGGCGGCGGAGACGCCCGCGTGGTACGACGCCCTTGGAGAAAAGGAACGCTGGGCGGCGCAGGCGCGTTTCTGGGAGGCGGTGGCGCGCACCTGCGCGTCGAGCCCGGCGGTATTCTGTTACGACCTGATGAACGAGCCGACGGTACCCGGAGGCAAGCAGGACAACTGGCTCGGGCCACCGTTTGCGGGGAAATGTTTCGTGCAGTTCATCACGCGGGACCTGGCGGGGCGCGAACGCCCGGACGTGGCCCGGCAGTGGGTCGAAACACTGACGGCGGCCATCCGGCGGGTGGACCCGCGCCACCTGGTGACGGTCGGACTGGTGCCGTGGAGTCTGGACCGCCCCGGTTTGACGTCCGGGTTTGTGCCGGACAAGGTCGCCGGGCCGCTGGACTTCGTGGCGGTGCATCTGTACCCGGAGTCGGGCAAGGAGGACGAGGCGCTCAAGACACTCGAGGGGTTTGCGGTGGGCAAGCCGGTGGTGATCGAGGAAATGTTTCCGCTGAGTTGTTCCGCCGGGGAGTTGGAGGACTTCATCCGGCGCTCACGCCCGGCGGCGTCGGGGTGGATCGGGTTTTACTGGGGACAGACAGCGGAATCACTCCGTCAGGAGAAAACGATCCCGGCGGCGCTGACGCTCGGGTGGCTCGAGGTGTTCGGAAAACTGCGGCCGGTGATGGCGCCATGAACGGGGACGCTCAAGGCCGGCCGGTCAACAGTCCCCCGAAAAAATAACCGAACCCCAGAATCCGGTCGCAATGGGGACACGAGTACATGACCTCTTTCTTGAGGGTTCCTTTCACCTCCCGATTCACCGTATTTTTCCGGTCGTATCCGTCGGAGTTCAGAGTGACTTCGTTTTCGCAATAGGGACATTTGGCCATGATCGTCTTCCTTCCCTCCGGGCTGAAGGTCGCTTCCTAAAACGGCTTGCCACATTCCTGACAGAACTTCGAGTCCTCTTCGTTCAGTTTGCCGCAGGCGGGGCATTTGATCATGACGCCGCGCTGCGGGTTTCCGCCCAGATGGAGATCCGCCTCGTCGAGGGCGTCCTTCACCATCCCGCCCGCCATGCGGCTGTAGGGTTCCAGATCCTGGCGCGCCTTGTCGGGATCGAGAATGACGCCCGATCCGGCCAGACCAGTGGCGCCGACCTGTCGAATAATTCCCCCGACAATTAAAAGGACCATGCCCCCCATCGCCCGAAGCATGGTGGAATGCATTTTTCCCATCGGAGTCACTCTATCGACAGTGCCAGGCATTACCCCCATACGCCGAAGCACTTCGGATTGAACCTGTGCCTTCGTGTCAAAGTGACTGAAATTTCCAAAGTCATTTATGCCCGTAATGAAGGTGGAGAAAAATAACAATCCCCCCAACACCATCAGAATTCCCCCGGCGTAATAGGCCACCTTCCGTTCTTCCGAAATCTGCTTCGACATGCTGTTTCCTCTTCCGAACCGGGTGATGGTTTCATCTGCGATAGGATACAAACAACTCGCCCATATAACTTCGTTCGTTTTCACATGTCAAGGCTATTCCGGTTTCGCTGGTTTCTTGAGAATGGTGGGTGTCACCGGACAACGGTTAATACCCAGTTGCAATCAAAAGATACCGAAGGCCGCTTAACCACGAAAGGCATGAACTTGAAAACCGCAGTTGAACATCCCAGCCACGGCTTTTCTTTCAGGCGGGCGAGACGCCCGCCCTCCCAGAAATGCCCATTTTCAGCGGGAGAAAGCGGTTCCCGGGAGCGCCCATCTCCTGATTGGCGTAGTCAAATACCTCACCCAAAAGGTGAGGGAGCCAAAACCGTTTTCGCGCCATAACACAAGAACAAAAAACTCGTTTTCTGTCCTCAACTGCGGTTTCCAAGGTCATGGCGCCGCTCACCCTTCTTTCCCAACCGCCAGATCGCTCAGGACTTTCA
>DAOPYU010000581.1:0-2493 GCA_035353095.1 Candidatus Sumerlaeota bacterium
CGGCTCGACCAGATCCACCGCTCCGTCGCCGCCCTGATCGCCGAACTCCAGCCCGACGCCATCGCCATCGAAGAACTCTTCTTCGCCACCAACGTCAAAACCGCCATCGTCGTGGCGCAGGCGCGCGGCGTTCTGGTCCTCGCCACCGCCCGATCGGGCGTGGAAGTCGCCGAATACACCCCCCTGCAAATAAAAAAAGCCGTCAGCGGCCAAGGCCGTGCCAGCAAAAATCAAGTTCAGAGAATGGTGGCTCACCTGTTGGGACTGACCGAAATCCCCACTCCCGACCACGCCGCCGACGCCCTGGCCGCAGCCCTCTGCCACGGCCACTCCGTCAAGATGCAGCGCATGACGGGCGTCCGGCGCTAATTCGCCCCGCCCGTGACCGTCGCGCTCGTGGCCTCCCCCACCGGCACCACTTCCCGCCAGCGCAACCGATTCTCAGTGTACAGGAAAAGGGGCAACACCTCATAAACCTGCACCAGGATCCGATTGTAAGGATTGGGCAGGCCGTCCGGCGAGCGGAAAAACTCGGCCGACAATTCCCGCGCCAACCCCGGCGCCCGACGCTTCACATCGAGATAGGCCGGACTTGTCACCAGCGACTCGGTGGTCGCAAACGCCGTTTCGGCCACCAAAGAAAAGACAAAACAAGTCCCATCCGGATACAACTCGAGCGTCGCGCTCGTCGGACGCTCAAACCGGCGGGCGCCCTCCAGGTCGCCCGCCGCCAGACGCTCCTGACGACGCGCTTCCCCCTCTTTCAGGTAGGCCCGGAACCGCTCGTGGTCCTCCCGCGACGGGCCCAGGATCTGCAGAGGCCGTAACCCCGCGACAGTCAGGGCTTCGCGAACCCGAGGCATCGGCGCAAACAACGCGTCCAGCTTCGGCCAGGCTTCCCACGCCTGACTTCCCAGAAGGAACCCCACCAGCAACGCCAGCGTCACTGCCGGGTAGATTGCCAGTTTCACCCGCGTCGCATGCCACTCCTCGCGCTCGGCCACAAAGGCCACCCCTCGCTCGACCTCGCCCGCCCGCACCACCAGCGCGCCACTCGCCAGATCGTGCAGCGACCGCTTGTGCGGGTGCAAGGCGCAGAACACCGCGTTGGCCAGCGCATAGGCCATCGTGACCATCCCAAATCCCACCGTCACCAGAAACGTACCCTTGCCATATTCCGAAAAATGCACAAAATCGCGCCCCGTACTCCACCCGAGCCCCACCGCATAGGCTCCGACAATCAGGAACACCCCCACCGCGCGCCGGGCCGCCGCGCCCCACCCCAACGGCTGACCGTCCAGACCGACAGTACGCAGTTCCAGAATATGCTTGCCCACCGTCTGGCCGTTCATCAACCGACTCGAACCGATCCAGAAATAGACATACACCAGAAGAAAAGCCAGAACCTGAGCCCCCCAGCGCATCGGGTAGAGCCACGCGTAAGCCTGACGGGCCAGCAGATAGTCGAAGAGCGTCAGCAACCCGGCGTCCAGCGCGAACGCTCCCGCCCGCGCCCAGAAACCGGGCAACGACTGCGCAGGCTGACGCACTTCGATCGAATTCGATTCCGCCTCCAGACGGGGCGGCTTCAAGGCCGGGTTGAGTTCCTTCAAAAGACAGATCTCCTCAGAATTCCGCAAAATTTCACACGCCCTTGATCCACACGAAGACGCCGGGACGGGTCGAGCCCCGCCCCGGCGGTCCGGAGGCACGAACGGACACTATACACAAACCCGCCTCAGCCGTCCAGAACTCGCCGCACCATCCGGCTCAGCGAACTTTCGGTAAACGGCTTGGAAATAAAATGAACTCCGGCGTCGAGCACGCCGTGGTGAGCGATCACATTTTCCGTATAACCCGACATGAACAGGGTTTTAATCTCCGGTCGCAGGGCGATGACCATCTGCTGGATCTCGCGTCCGTTCGTCCCCGGCATCACCACATCGGTGATCAGAAGGTCCAGCGGTCCGGGTGCGCTCGACAGGTCACGGCACTCCTGAGCATCGCGCGCCACCAGAACCCGGTACCCCAGGCGCCGGAGCATCTGACTGGCGATCTCGCGGACCCCCGCATCGTCTTCCATGAGGAGAACCGTCTCCCCCTGCCCCCGGACCGACCCGGTGCCCCCCACTCTCTCGCACGGCATATCGAGTCCGTTATCGGCCCGGGGCAGATAAATCTTGAAGGTGGACCCTTTCCCCTTTTCGCTGTAAACCCAGATACTCCCGCCATGCTGCTTGACCACCCCGTAAACCGTCGCCAACCCCAGCCCCGTCCCCCGCCCTTTTTCTTTCGTGGTAAAGAACGGGTCGAAGATCTTGCGCTGCGTCTCTTCATCCATCCCTTCGCCCGTGTCACTGACACTGAGGAGAACATACGCGCCCGGCGTGGTATCGGGATGCGTTTCCGCGTATTGCTCATCCAGCACGACGCGATCCATCTCGATCGTCAGGACCCCGCCATTCGGCATGGCATCGCGGGCATTGACACTCA
>DAOPYU010000582.1:0-2466 GCA_035353095.1 Candidatus Sumerlaeota bacterium
CACCGGGCGACACGGGGTCAACCCGGATCAGCTTGCAGGAGGAGCAGACCGGCAGGAGTCCCTCCAACCGCCGGACCCGCAGAAGCGTGGCCTCCAGTTTCTCGATAGCAGCCGCCTTCTCTGCCTCGGCCTTCTTGCGGTGCTCGATCTCCTGTTGCGCCAAGTTCAGTTCGATGCGGATTTCAGCCACCTCTTTCAGAATCGCCAGCACCGGCCGGTTCTCGATCAGGAGGCCTTTCACCTCTTTCTGCCAGTTCAGATACGAATAGAGCAACGGACAGGCGAAGAGCGAAATGATCAACCGGCTCGTCAGCGTTCCCTTCATGATGTCGAGATATTCCGGCGTCCCCGCAAATGCGCCGGTCGCAAACAGCACCACATCCAGCCACATCACCCCCAAGAGCGTGAGAAAAGCCCTGAGCCACAGATGCAGCCCCAACCTCGGCTTGCCCAGAAACTCCCACGCCATCGCAAGAAAGATCAGATCCGCCACGGTTGCCACCAGTGAGGCCATATTGATCCGCAGGCTGGGTACCGGCACATAACTCAGTGCCCCATAGCCGGACAGTTTCATCTGGAAATGTAAGATCAGGGCAATCAGCGGCACCATCACCGAGACGCCCGCCACCGTAGAAATCGCAATGCGCGTGGCACGCGGCCCGTCGAACACGTACACCACGAAGACCCCGAGCAGAAGCGATGTGTAAAAGACCGTGGAACCCACCATGAAAGTGACCTGGCCGACCTGCACATTGACTCCCGCATCGGTCACCCACGACATAATCGCCGTGAGGCCACCCATCAGCGCATAGAAAAAAGCCAGCCCGTACCGGCCCCGCATCGCATGCGCGCCGAGGACGAGAAGGTAGACCGACAAAGCTTCAACAATCAGCAGAAACAGTTCGTAGGTCATCGGATACTCTTACGTTCATTTTCATGAGACACCTTGTTTGATTCTCTTCAGCCTTTTTATCATACGGGAAAACGCCGGCCGGGAAAAGCGGGAACCTGACTACGGGCAAAGTTTCAGATTCCTTTCCCAAAAGACAAGAAGAATAGGGGCTTGCATATTTCCGGGGGCAGGCTTATTCTTGCGCCCTCTTTTTCTAAAGGGATACCATGCTCTGCACACTTCTAAAAGCCAAACTGCACCACTTGCGGGTGACGCAGGCCGACAAGGAGTACGAGGGAAGCCTGACGATCGACGAGGATCTGATGGATGCCGTCGGCATCCTCAACTACGAAAAGTTGCTCGTCGCCAACCTCGACAACGGCAAACGGTTTGAGACCTACGCGATCCGCGGGCCGCGCGGCAGCGGAACGGCCTGCCTGAACGGCGCCGCAGCCTACAAAGGCACGATCGGCGACCGCCTGATCGTCATGGTCTGGTGTCAGCTCGACGAGACCGAACGCGCGTCGCACCACCCGAAGGGTGTGCGCCTCGACGAGAAAAACCGCATCGTGGCGGCAGCAGTGTGACGAGAAAAGGCTGTTAGCGGTTTAGGCTGTTAGCCTGTTAGGCAGAACGTGCTTCCAGACAAAGACATGCGCTGCCCAGCTCCCGGCCACCCCTAACAGTCTAAACGCCTAACAGCCTCGAAGAGGCGGCGCCGCCTTCGGCCTGTGTCTGAACCATCTCGGCCGTGATGCGGATGTTCTTGAGCGCCGGATTGCCCGGCGCCTCGTACATGATCTCCATCATGAGGTCTTCCATCACCGCGCGGAGCCCGCGCGCGCCCGCCTTGCGCTTCATGGCCAGCTTGGCCATCCCGCGCAGCGCCGCCTCGTCAAAGGTCAGCTTCACGTTTTCCATGGCGAGCAGCTTCTGGTACTGCCGCGTCAGGCAGTTCTTGGGCTCGGTCAAGATGCGCACGAGATCGTCCTCGGTCATCTCGCTCATCGACGTCAGCACGGGGAGCCGTCCGACGAATTCGGGAATCAACCCGAACCGGATCAGATCTTCCGGCTGGACGGCCAGAGGCGTGGGCCGGCCGTCCTTGGCCTTCGGCTTGCGCGCGGCCGAATTCTGTTCGGCGTACCCGATCGTCTGACGCCCTTCGCGCTGCCGCACAATGGATTCCAACCCCACGAACGCCCCGCCGCAGATGAAGAGGATGTTCCGCGTGTTGATGGAGATGTACTCCTGCTGCGGATGCTTCCGCCCCCCCTGGGGCGGCACGCGTGAAACCGTGCCCTCGAGGATCTTGAGCAACGCCTGCTGCACCCCCTCGCCCGAAACGTCACGGGTGATCGAGACGTTCTCGGTTTTGCGCGCGATCTTGTCGATCTCGTCGATGTAGACGATGCCACGCTCCGCCTTGCGCACGTCCATATCCGCCGCCTGAATCAGATACAGCAGAATGTTCTCCACGTCTTCGCCGACGTACCCGGCCTCGGTGATCGTCGTCGCATCGGCGATCGCGAACGGCACGTCCAGAAGGCGGGCCAGCGTCCGGGCGAAAAGGG
>DAOPYU010000583.1:0-1277 GCA_035353095.1 Candidatus Sumerlaeota bacterium
AAAATTCAACGCCCCGCTTCCTTTCGGAGGCGGGGCGTTGGGGTTTCAGATTGAACGGTTGCGATTCACCCGTCAGGAGAGCGGGATTCGTCCCCTCTCGACTCGGGAGTCTTCATTACTGCGCGCGCGGAATGATCTTGATCTCGACGCGGCGGTTCTGCATCCGGCCCGACTCGGTGTTGTTATCCCCGATCGGGTTTTCCGGGCCATAGCCCGCCGTTGTGACACGGGTGGGCGCGATTCCGGACTTGACGAAATAGGCCTTGACCGAATTGGCGCGGTCGCCGGAAAGCTGCTGGTTGAAGCTGAGTGCGCCTTCGCTCGACGTGTACCCCTCGACCACGACGTTCGAGTCGGGGTATTCCTTGAGCGAAGCGGCGATCTCGGCGAGTTTCGCTTCGGCCTCGGGCCGCAGCGTGGCTTTCGACTTGTCAAAGTACACATCGCCATTCATGCGGATGTTGATCTGCTGTACCTGAGTTCCCTGGGTTCCATCCGGGTTCTGGACGGGGGCTTCCACCGCCTGAACGGTCGTGTTCTGGTCGGCGACGGTCTGCTGGAGTTTCTGAGCCTGGCGATCCATGTACCAGCCGATCCCCGTCCCCAACGCCGCACCGGCCGCTGCGCCGATCAAGGCGCCCTGTCCGCGATGTTTCTTACCGCCCGCCAGCGCGCCCACCGCCGCACCCGTGGCCGTACCCAGCACCGCGCCCGTGGCGATCTTGTGCTCGCTCATCGTCTCGCAACCCGTGCTCGCCATCAGCAAACTGGCCATGAGACACACCACCGTCATGTTTCTGAAATTCCACATAACTCGCTCCTCCTCACAATTTTAAACGCTGCGGTCCAATGTCATTCTCAAGTCTGGCCTGCGCGTCTTGTCTCCTGTTTCCTGTTATCTCCCCCCGGAATTCTTCTTTCGGAGGCGGGATTGCGGCCCAGGGCCAAATCCCTTTTCTTTCTGACTTAGACTCCCGATTGACCCGATTGTTCCCTCACCCGGACACCCGATACTTAAAACACCTCGACCACCCGCAGGTAGTTGGTGCCCCCGGGCACCTGAAGAGGAACCCCGGCCAGAAACGCGACCCGGGCGCCACTGGGCAGACGCCCCTGCGCCCGCAACTGCTTGAGCGCCGCTTTCAACAGTTCGCTCACCGGACGGTCCTTCCCCCGCGCCCGAGTGGCGGCTCCCTGGGGAAATTCCACCGGCTCCACCCCCCACGTCAGGCACAAACGGCGGCACTGTTCGACGCTGGGGCTGAGCGCAAAGACCG
>DAOPYU010000583.1:1377-2453 GCA_035353095.1 Candidatus Sumerlaeota bacterium
GGATCGCACCCCATCGCCGTCTCGGCGCTCAGCATCACGGCGTCCGTCCCGTCCAGCATGGCGTTCGCCACATCGCTGACCTCGGCGCGGGTGGGGCGGGTGTTTTCTATCATGGATTCGAGCATCTGCGTGGCGGTGATGACCACCTTGCCCGCCCGGTTCGCCGCCCGGATAATGTCCTTCTGAAGGAGGGGAACCTGTTCGAGGGGCTGTTCGATCCCCATGTCGCCCCGTGCCACCATGACACCATCGGCCTCGGCGAGGATTTCCTCGATGTTGGCGACCGCCTCGCGCTGCTCGATCTTGGCGATCAGGGGCAGCCCCGGCCGGGCCGTCTTGGCCAGGATACGTCGGGCCGCCAGCACGTCGTTGACCGACCGCACAAAACTCAGCGCGACAAAATCCACCTCGCTTTCCGCCGCGGCCAGAATCCCCTGACGGTCGCGCGCCGTGAGGCCGGTGATGCGCAGGGTACTGTGGAGGAAACTCACCCCCTTGCGCGAGGCGATCGGGCCGCCCCGCACCACCGAACAGCGCAGACACCCCGCCTCGCGGTCCACCCGCTCGACCCGCAACAGCACCAGCCCGTCGTTGATCGCCAGTTCGTGGCCTTCCTTCACGTCGTCGAGCAGGTGACGGTACGCGATGTGGAGACACTCGGGAGTCGAGACGGCACTGCCCGACGCGACGGCAATGGACTGGCCCGGATGCGCCTCGAAGGAGGCGGGCTCACAGACCGTGCAACGGATCTTGGGTCCGGGCATGTCGGCCAGCACGGCCAGCGGCAATTTGGCCCGCGCGGCCCACTTGCGCACGCGCGCGGCCGTGGCGGCCAGGGCTTTCGGGTCCAGGTGGGACACATTGAGGCGCACCACATCCAGCCCGGCGCGCAACATGGCGGTAAACACCGCCTCGTTGTCGCACGCGGGTCCGAAAGTGGCGACGATCTTCGTTCGATTCATCATGAGGCAGGGGCTCCTGTCGGTTGTGTTCCATGGGTTGAGTTGTCACAGCATCGGCTGACGCAGAATCGAGGGAACTCCACCTTTCCTGCATGTTCCTGTTATCGCCCGAAA
>DAOPYU010000584.1:0-2451 GCA_035353095.1 Candidatus Sumerlaeota bacterium
CTCGCACTCCACAATATGTTGTGGTGGAAATTCGAGACCCCCTACGGGCCGAACAGTTTCCCCCTGTCGGAATACCTGCTCGATGCCGTCCCCCCCGGCGAAGGCTTTGAAGATCAATGCCGACTCTTCGACCAATGCCCGGAATTCAAGAATGCCTTCAGGATGGAATTGTATGGAGGCTGGGCGTTGAATACCCGGATGACTTTCGAGTACAACACTCAGAGCGGCCTATGGAACAACGCGGCCTTGACTTTTCTGATGGCCGACAAGATGCGCCGGGGAGAACGGATGAATTTCGGCCCTCGGTATCGGGAATTGTACGAGGTCGTCTCCTGGGACGAAGAGGTCTATTGCATGAGACAGATGGGAGGACGTGGTCTGGCGATGCTGACCGCAAGTTCCTACTCACACGCTCTGAAAACCCACTTGGAAGGCCCAATGGGAAATCGTCCTGAGAATACTTACGCGGATTTACTGAGGGCGGCGGGTGATCTGGCACTGGCAGCGACCACAATCAATATGGGAGTAACCGGGGATTGACGAATGGGGCCTATAACTGAATCCGGGGCAGATTCTTCGATTCGTCCGAAACCCCGTTTCGGACGTTATCTCCGCTGGGTCATGTTCGGGGCGACAGCGGTCGTTTTTTTGTTTTGTGCGTTCCTGATCGCGATCACAGTTCCGAACCTGCGCCGCGAGGTGGCGCCGCCCGAGATTTCCGGGGTGGAACAGGTGGCGCGGAACGCCGCGAAGCCTTCCGCGCCGCCGACGCCCAGGACTCTCTCTGGTTCCGCCGATGTTTCTACTTCCGGAACACGTCCCCTGAACCTCGACGACTTTCCGCACCTGTCCCCCACAATGCGGAAACTGGCCCAGGGGTGGCTGGACCAGTGCGCGGAAACGGACCGGCTGATCGCCGCCCTTTCCGACCCCGCGTTGCGCGCGCAGGCGCTTTCGCTCCTGAAAGACCGGGAGACCCGGATGCGGGCTTTTCTCAATCTTCCCCTGGAATGGGAGAGCCAGCCATGCCGGGAAACATTTCGCCATATAGGCGAACTGGAGCCATATGGGTTGGCCTGCTTTGGGTTACGGGATCTCTATCTGCATTTTGATATCCCGGGAGTGGATCCGTGGAAGTCCATCGAGTTTCTCCAGAAATTGCCGGAACTTGCCGACTCGCTGGCCAGGGAAGTGACGCGTCTCGATGTGATGACCGAACGGATGTATTTTGAACTTCAGGTACACAACCGGATGTGGAACACTGCGGCGTCTTCGTGTGTTCGGGCCGACCGAGCCGCTCATGCCAATTTTTACAATCAGAAGCCCTGCGACGCCTGGGTTCGCGCGCGCAACGCGGAAGCGTACGCGTGGGAGGAAGAGGTCTATTGCATGCGTCAGGCCGGGGTGGCCGGCCTGGCGGGGTTGACCGCGCATTCGTATCAACGGGTGCTCGACTCCGTGATGGACGATCCCGACCCGAGTCTCTTTTACCATCAGTCGCACGAACTCCTGCGGGAAGGGGGCGATTGGGTGGCGAAATTCACGACGGAGAAGCAATCCTTCAAAGAGGCGGCGAAGTGGGGACTCGGAGATCCGCTGCCCGCGGATAATTGATCTGCTCTGGAGAAAGGTGAAGAATGATCGAACCCGATAACTTGACCCCTCCTCCGCCGAAGAAACACTTCGGGCGTTTCCTTCTTTGGGCCGCGCTGGTAGGGGGGCTTTGTCTGTTTCTCTTTCTGGTCCTCCTGGTCGCCGTCACCACCCCCAACCTGCGTCGCGAGGCGGCGCCGCCCGAGATCTCCGGTCCGAAGCAAAGGGAAAGATTGTCGGGCGCTTCTGATTCCCCGACGTCGAAGGCGTTGCCTCCTTCCGGGGGCGTTACCTCCGGAACCCACCCACTCCTGAACCTCGACGAGTTTCCATACCTGTCCCCGAAAATGCGCGAGTTGGCGCAGGCCTGGCTCGACCAGAGCGCCGAAACCGACAGGGCGCTCGACTCGGTCGCCGATCCGGTCCTGCACGCCCGAATCGCGGCGTTCCTCAAAGGACGGGGGGCGAAAATGCGGACCTTCCTGAATTTCCCGCTGGAATGGGGGGACCAGCCGTTCCAGAAGACCCTGGACGCTCTGGCGCTGTATCGGTTTTCGAACCGGGATGAAACCGATACCGAGGCGTGGAAACAGATCCTGTTGCAATGTCCGGAATTTGCCGACGTGTTCGAGAAAGAGAGGGGTCGGTCCAGTGTCCTGAAGTTTCGTCTGTCTTTTGAATTCTGCGCCGAGCGGCAGCACTGGAATTCCGCGGCGGAGTGGTGCGCGGCCGCCGACCGGATGTCCCATCTGGATTATCCCGATCTGGCCCCGCTCCGCGACATGAACGGGTGGGACGAGGAAATCTATTGCTGGCGTCAGATGGGACCGACGGGGCTGGCGGCGCTGACGGCGCGCT
>DAOPYU010000585.1:0-2439 GCA_035353095.1 Candidatus Sumerlaeota bacterium
AAAGGCAATGTCAGCACCTTCTCCGGTGAACCACACCCGGAAGGTGAAATAGCGACGGAATACACATCCACTCCCTTTTTGAAATACGCTTTCCCCCCGTACACATAGAGATGGCGCATCCCTTCCTCCACTTTGCAGGGGATCAGATCGGTCTTCCCGGGAAAATATATCTGATCATTTCCAGAGTACACCGGCTTGGAAAACGCCTTCCCGCTATAGTGTTCAATTTTCTCTTCAAAGAAAACAAGATCGTCATATGTAAATGACATTACACGTGGTCTGAAATGATAAAAGGATGAAATTTTGTCAACCCGATCAGAAATCACAAAATCACTCTCCGTCAAACCATCAGGTATTTTGTATGTGGAAAATGTTGATAGACGAGAAGACTGTCCCGATAGCCCCCAAGATAGGGGTTTCGATATTCTCCGATATCCGACCAGCATATTTTGGGAATAGGTCTTTCATTTGCTTAAATCCATATTCGCCATTCACAACATCACTCCCGTAGAAATATGCCTGAACGAAAACACAATCCTCAATTTTTGACGGGAGCCATTTTCCCCCCGAGAGAAATCGCAACCTGTCTGGCCCGTCCGGCAATTTGGCATCAGGATCCGTTTTCAGTCTCAGTGTACTGGATACCAACTTCTTTTTCGGATCATACAGAAGTCCTCGCACGCCATATTCTTTTTCAATCAGTTCTCCCTGAAGGGCATTCTCTTTCAAGGTGATGCGATACAATCTGGAATCAATCACCGCATACACCTGGCCGTTCCCGTCCGCATCTACCTCAACCAACGCATCATCCAGAAATACTTTTGTTTCGCCTGTCCAGTAACTGCTCAGGATTGTCTGGGACTCCAGATCTACCAGATCACAACTTCCCCTTTCCGTAAACGCAATCGCTTTTCTGGACGATTCCGCCTGCACCAGACCGGCGACACAAAACAACAGAATACAGATCCAGAATTTCAGTCGGTTCATGGCTCCCAGATTCCTTTCTCCCTGAATGGCCTCCTTGAGGCTTTCTCCTGACCGGGAAGGGGGGACAGAACACCACAACCCCTGTTCCACTTCCGTGAAACACACACGGGACCGCCCTCTCCGGGCGGTCCCGTAACGGCTTACAGAATTGTCTCCATCCCCTCAAATTCCGGTGAAATCGAGTGTGGCGAAGTAGTCGTCGAGGGTTTCCGCGCGGCGGATCTGGACCACCTGCCCGTCGGGTTTGAGGAGCAGTTCGGCGGAACGCAGCTTGCCGTTGTAGTTGAACCCCATCGCGTGGCCGTGCGCGCCGGCGTCGTGGATGACCACCAGGTCGCCCGGGGCGGTCTCCGGCATCGGGCGCTGGATGGCGAACTTGTCGTTGTTTTCGCAGAGCGAGCCGGTGACGTCATAGACGCGCTCGAGCGGGGCGTTTTCCTTGCCGAGCACGGTGATGTGGTGGTAGGCGCCGTAGAGGGCCGGGCGCATGAGGTTGGCCATGCAGGCGTCCAGGCCCACGTAGTCACGGTAGGTGTGCTTGAGGTGCAGCACGCGGCTGACCAGGTAGCCGTAGGGGCCGGTGACCATGCGTCCGTTTTCCATGAGGATCTTGAGCGGGTCGAGACCGGCCGGGCGGATGATCTCCTCGTAGGCCCGGCGGATGCCGTTGCTCACGTATTCCAGGTTGACCTCGTTCTGCTCGGGCCGGTAGGGGATGCCGATGCCGCCGCCGAGGTTGATAGACTCGACGCGCACGCCGGTTTCCCGGAGGACCTCGACCGCCAGTTCGAAGAGCATCCGGGCGGTGTCGATGAAGTAGTCGGGGTTGAGTTCGTTGGAAGCGACCATCGTATGGAGACTGAACCGCTGAACACCCTTCTCGAGGGCGATGCGGTAGCCTTCGAGAATCTGGTCGCGCGTGAAGCCGTACTTGGCCTCTTCGGGCGTCCCGATGATGGCGTTGCCCCCCTTGAGGGGACCGGGGTTGTACCGGAAGGAAATCAGGTTGGGCAGGCCGCCCGTGTTCGCTTCGACATAGGGGATCTGGGCAATATCGTCGAGATTGAGGACGGCGCCCAGTTCGCGCGCTTTCTGATACTCACAGGCGGGGGTGTCGTTGGAGGTGAGGATGATCTCCTCGCCCTTCAGCCCGACGCGCTCGGCCAGCACCAGTTCGGCCATCGAGCTGCAGTCGGCGCCGAACCCTTCCTCGCGCAGGATGCTCATGAGGTGGGGGTTGGGACAGGCCTTGACGGCGAAGTATTCCTTGAACTCGGGCGCCCAGGCAAACGCGGCCACGAGCCGGCGGGCGTTGCGGCGGATGGCCGCTTCGTCGTAGAGGTGGAAGGGCGTGGGGAACTTCTCGGTAATCCGCTCGATCTGGGTTTTTGTAAAGGGTAACGTCTTGTCGCTCATCTCGGTCGTCTCTCCTGTCTCATTCGGCCACCCCCG
>DAOPYU010000586.1:0-2416 GCA_035353095.1 Candidatus Sumerlaeota bacterium
CGATGTGCTCGACGCCGCCACCGGCAAGACGCGCAAGGGCTTGAAGACGCTCGTGGCCGAG
The DNA here is from genome assembly GCA_035353095.1 of Candidatus Sumerlaeota bacterium. Taxonomy (GTDB): domain Bacteria; phylum Sumerlaeota; class Sumerlaeia; order UBA8349; family UBA8349; genus DAOPYU01. Next base: position 62 of record DAOPYU010000586.1, read on the forward strand.
CTGGGGCACGAGCTGGCCGGCATGATGGTCACGAACCCGAACACGCTGGGGATCTTCGAGTACCGCATCCGGGAGATCGCGGATCTGCTGCACTCCGTGGACGCGCTGCTCTACATGGACGGCGCGAACATGAACGCCCTGGTGGGCGTGGCGCGCCCCGGCGACTTCGGCGTGGACGTGATGCACCTGAACCTGCACAAGACCTTCGGCACGCCGCACGGCGGCGGCGGTCCGGGCGCGGGGCCGGTGGGGGTGGTCGAGAAACTCGTGCCGTTCCTGCCGACGTCGGTGGTGTGCGCGCATGAGGACGGGTCGTACTATCTGGATTACGACCGGCCCAAGTCCATCGGCTACATCGCGCCGTTCTACGGCAACTTCGGCGTGATCGTGAAGGCCTACGCGTACATTATCATGCTGGGTCGCGAAGGGCTGTTCCGGGTGTCCGAGAATGCCGTGCTCAACGCGAATTACATTTTCCGGAAACTGCAGCCCTATTTCGATTACACCCTGCCTGCCGACAAGCCGTGCAAGCACGAGTGCGTGTTCTCCGCTTCGCGTCAGGCGAAGAGTGGCGTGCGCGCGGTCAACATCGCCAAGGCGCTCATTGATCGCGGGTACCACCCGCCGACCATCTACTTCCCGCTCATCATCCCCGAGGCGATGATGATCGAGCCGACCGAGACCGAGTCGAAGGAAACCCTCGACGCGTTCATCGAAGCGATGATCGAGATCGCTAAGATCGCCGAGACGAACCCGGAGGAAATCATAGCGGCTCCGGTGACGACGGTTGTCAGCCACTTGGACGAAACCCGGGCGGCCCGCGAACCGGATCTGGCTTCGCTGGCGTAAGAGTCGGACGGAACAGGAAAAAAGAGTAAAGAACCGCAGAAAAGACAGAAGACGCAGAAACGGGTAGAATTCCGGTTTCTGCGTCTTCTGTCTTTTCTGTGGTTTTCTTATTCTGAAACAAATAACTCTGGCGGTAATCTGACAACTCATGGAAAATGCCTGAAGAAGGCTGAGTTGTTTGGGTAAAAATGGACGGGAACAGAATAAATCAGGTGTCCTGTGAGGAGGGTTTTGAATGCCGAGAAGTCTTGGGGCCTTTTTGTTTTCCAGAATGCTTTTGATGATTTGTGTCTGGAATCTATGTCTGGGGACAGGTTCTTTCCGGATGGCGCACGCTGAAGATTCCAATCTGCCGGAGGAGGCGAAGGCTTTTCTGGCAACCATTGCCGAACGGGAATCCGGGATAACGGTTATCTGCCGATCGGCAAGTCAGACGACGTATAGCGCAGAGACGCATGGCTCTCATTATGAACAGTGTTTTACCGTTGGAAGATCGTATGTGAAGTCGTTGTTCTTTACTTCGGTTTCTGGAGAAAACCTGTTCGATCTGGGCAATGTTAAGAATGGTTTCGCGACCGCCTTTGACGGAGAGATTTCCTATGTTCAGCACTTGAGCGGGTATGGCCAATACAATACGCCGCCTCGTTTCGCAGAGAAGTTCTCTCCTCGTGATCTGATGGCGGAAGGGATTCCGGATCTGAAACGGTTACATAAGATGGGGGAGACGAACCCCCTGCTGCTGGCTGGGGGAGCCTATATCCAGAAAGGATTGGATACAGAATCTCAGGACGCGCTTTCTGTGAACCCGTATTTCATTCTGTTGGGAAAGTATCCTAGCAGCTGCGCTTTCGGCGCCAGTAATACGACCTGGAAGGATGTCTGGGCTGAAAACAAGGTCGAGCGTGTTCTGGAATCGAACGGATTGATCATGCTACGTTATGTCCATCTGAAAACCGGAACGAGAATTGAACTGCGTGTGGACCCCGCGCATGAATTCCTCTACGCCGGGTCCGCTGCGTATAATTCGGATGGGACGCCCTGGGGGCGCATCGATGTGGAAGAGTACAAGACGTTCGATGGCGTTCTTTTCCCCAGTCGAGCCAGGGGGATTCTTTACGCCCGGGGGGGAGCGCGAGGGAATAAGGAGTATCGTTATGAGATACTTGACCTCGTGAAGGGTACCGCGGACGGAGTCGCATTTGGTCCTGGCGCCGTGTTTGTGAATGGAGTCCAGGGGGAATATAAGGCGACGAAGTCGCGATTCCAATACAATGCCCATGCGGATCGGGTGGATGTGAAAGGGGGAGGACTGAACCCGATGAATCAGGTTCGAAACCTCCTGCTGGAGAACCATTCGGTTCCCCCGGCTAGTTCCACCGGGAAAATGGGGCCGGCTGCGAGCGGCTCATCCGTGGTTTCCTGGGTCAAGTCGCGGAGCCTTGTTCTGGGCGGTGGCGGTTTTTTCTTTGCGCTGGGAATTGCGGGCGGATGGCTGGATGCAAGGCG
>DAOPYU010000587.1:0-2413 GCA_035353095.1 Candidatus Sumerlaeota bacterium
CGGTTCCACCACCCGGCTGGGACGCGCGCCTTCTTCTGGCAGTGGTTGCGGGCCTGGGTACTCGATCCGCCCGAACCGGCCGCGTCTGAGCAATGCCGCGTGCGGCGGACACTTTTTGCGGAGAACGACGAGACCTTCTCGCTCAACCACCGGAAACTGGGTTCCTGTTTTCACCTCGGGCGCAAACAGAAGGTCTTCCATGTCTGCTCGCAGACCTCATGCACCACCCTGTCGCCCCATTTCGACTCGGCGGCAGTCTGTTTCGCCTCGTGGCACGGGCGGGGCCACCGGATGCGGCTCAATACCCGCTCGCTGGGAAGCCGTCTGCTGGCCAACTGCTGGGAGAGCGAGCGCAAGTCCGCGATCTGCTGCGAGATCGAGGCGCGGCGGCAGCCACCGGTCCGCCCCGCGCCGATGCGGCTGAATCGGGCCGAGTTGGGCGAGGCGTTGCTCAACCACGCGCATGTCCGCTGCCGGGTACGGTTCAAACAGAAGGATTTCTACGGCGAGGCGTTCGCCCCGGCGCTGCCACGGCTGGAAGACTCCCTTGCGGCCCGAAAGTCGGGCGACTCACGCCTCAGCCACTGGCTGCGGACAAACCGATCGAGGGTCTCGGGCGAGGATCGCCTGAACGGGAAACACCGGGCGGGCACGTTTCTCTCGGTCTGCAAGAGCGGTCTCGTGCGGGGCGGGGTCACGGAAGCGTGGGACGTGGTCGAGCGGTGGCGCAGGCGCGGGCCGGTCTTCAGCCTCAACGCCCACCCGCTCAACGGGCGTTCCCTGACCGACGCGAACGTGACCGAAGAGCGGGCGTCGTTCGAACTGCGCGTCGAGACGGACGCCTCGCTCGCGCGTCCCGAACCATTCCGGCTCGGCCACGGATCGCTCAACCGCAGCGGCCCGCGGTACGCGCGACCCGACCTGATCTGGCGCTTCCGGCAAAAGGACTGTTCAACCGCACTCTCCGCCGGATTCACCGCCGCCGTGAACCACGTCCGGGCCACCCAGTGGCCCGTGTGAGAAAGGAAAACCTCGAATGACGCTTCACCTCTACCTCGATGCCGCGCTGACGCAGCCCCTGTCGGAAGGGAACGGTTCCAATCCCGACAGCGACCATTACAACGGCACCGACGGTGAATCGAAGGACCGGCAGATCTGGATCGCGAACGCCTGGACGACGCTGTCGGGTGCGCTCACCGCTTCCCAGACGACCCTGTCCCTGGCTTCCGGATGTTTCGCGAATGGCGAGACGCTCCTGATCGGCTCCGAACAGATGCAGGTCCAGTCCGGGGGCGGAACCCTCACGCCGGTTGTCCTCCGAGGTTACGGCGGCACCGTTCCCGCGGCGCACGCGGGCGGCTCGACGGTTTACTCCGGGTACGACTATCTGGATCTGGCGCTCGACGTGGTGGACGAATCCGGCTCGAACGAGTCGGGCTGGTACCGTCTGGCCCTGACCCAGGCCGGTCTGGGTACGACCGTGGCGGGCGCCCCCCTCAATCTGGGCGACAAACCCCACGACCAGACCCTGAGTTTCTGGCGGCGCTGCACGGTTCCGCCCGCTACGCCGGTCCAGAACAAACTCGACCTGAAACTGCGCCTGACCGGCACCGAAACCCCGATTCTGTAAGGAGAGAATCCCCATGCCCTACCACAGCAACACCGCCATCACGACCGGCACCCCCGCTTTTCTCGTCTCGCTCAAGGACTTTCTGACCGGCACGGTCGGCTGGACCCTGTACGACGACGGCTCCGCCGACCCTTATCCCTACTACGTCTTCCGCTCCTTCGGCGAGTCCGGAGCCGAGGATCTCTACCTGCGTTTCCAGAACGACTCGGGGACCCATCGCATCTCCGTCGAAGTCTACCAGTACTGGAACGCCACCACCCACACCGGCGTCAACGGTGCGTATTACCTGAACAGTACCTGCGTCAAGACCTCGGACTCGGCGCAGTTCATCTACTGGTTCTTCGCCGATCTGGACCATGTGTTCATCGTGACCAAGATCAGTTCGATCTACTACGGCCACTACTCGGGTCTGGTACGCCGCTTCTGGTCGGACGCTGTCGCGGTGACCCAGCTGGCGGTCAGCGCCGGGAGCAATGTCGTGCTGCCGGTCAACACGGCCCTGATCTTCACCGTGGGCGAGTCTTACCAGATCAAGGACAACGCCGGGATCGAGCGGGTCAAGGTCACGGCGGTCAACACGGATGTCACGCCGAACACCGTGACGGTCCAAACGCTGACCCGTGGGTACACAGCCGGAGCCAAGATGGGCGAGGATCCCCAGCCAGTCATCAACGGGCATTTCTATTCACCCAGCACATTCTACGCCCTGAACCGCTTCGACGGTTACAGCAGCGCCAACGGACACGTGGGACGTTGCGGGGCGGCCAACGGCGGCCTGCAGAC
>DAOPYU010000588.1:0-2396 GCA_035353095.1 Candidatus Sumerlaeota bacterium
GCTCGTGTTCCGAACCCGCCTCGTTTTACCCGCTCCCGAATATGCCCCGGCAGGTTGCGGATTTCAATTCATTTCCGGTTGGAATCACTCCTCTTTCTCCCGGTCGGGAGACCGGTTTCCGGCTCGATCAGCCCCCGGAACGGCCCTTTTCCGGTCTCAGGAAACAACAGCCGGGCGTTTGCGGTAGGCCGCGGCGAGTCCCCCAAAGGACGTTTCCCGGTAGCTGGCCGAAAGATCGTGCCCGGTCTGCATCATGACGGAAACCACCTCATCAAAGGGAACCCGATGGACGCCGTCGGAAAGCAGCGTATAGTGCGCGCAGCTCAAAGCGCGACTGGCGGCGAAGGCGTTGCGCTCGATGCAGGGGATCTGGACCAGCCCACCCACGGGGTCGCAGGTCAGGCCGAGGTGGTGTTCCAGTCCCATTTCGGCAGCATATTCCACCTGGGGCGCAGTACATCCCAGCAGTTGGGCCGCCGCGCCCGAGGCCATGGCGCACGCCACGCCGATCTCCCCCTGACACCCCACCGCCGCGCCCGAGATGGAGGCGTTCGTCTTGACGAGGTTTCCGATCAGGCCCGCCGTGGCCAGAGCCCGCAGAATGGACTCATCACTGCAACGGGTGGTTTCCTGAATGAAACGCAGGACGGCAGGGAGCACCCCACATGCGCCACAGGTGGGCGCCGTGACGATGACGCCACCGGAGGCGTTTTCTTCGGCCACCGCCAGCGCGTAGGCGCTCAGGAACCCGCTGCGGCGCAGTTCCGCACTCGAGGAACGGCCTTTCCGGTAAAACGAACAGGCCTTGCGGGCCAGTCCCAGGCCGCCGGGCAACACCCCTTCGGCCTTCAGACCCCGCTCGATGGCGGCCCGCATGACCTCCCAGACCTCGTTCAGAAACGACCGGATTTCCGTTCCTTCGCGCTCTTCCACATATTCCCAGAAATGACACCCGACGTTCTGGCAATGGTTCAGAATCGCGGTCATGGTGGTGCGGTCGTAAACGTCCGCTTCGGATGCGTCGTACGAGGCGACCGCGCCCTCCTCGCGCAATGCGCCGCCGCCGACACTGTAAACCATCCAGTGTCCCTCCCGGATCTCCTGAGCGCCAAGCGCCTCGAAAAGCATGCCGTTGGGATGCGTGGCGCCCGGTTTGTCACCGCCCCAGACGATTTCCACGACCCGGGGGGCCAAGACCTGCTGGATGGCGACATCGGTCAGGTGGCCCCGGCCCGTGGCGGAAAGACTGCCGTAGAGGGTAACCCGATAGTGATCCGCCTGGGGGAAACGCTCCAGAAAAAGTTGCGCCGCTTTGCGCGGCGCCATGGCATGACTACTCGAAGGGCCGGTACCGATACGATAGAGATCCCGAATGGAGTGCATCTGCAATTCCTTCGCTGGTATTGAACCGGGCGTCTCGTTCCGGTCTTTTGCAGGGGTGTTCAGTTGATCAGGATACCGGCGCCGACCCAACCGGCGTATTGACCGGCATCCATTCCGGATGTTGTCGGCAGAGGAGCACGATGTCGCGCAAGGGAAAGACTTTTCCGGTCCCGCCGAGCTGATCGAAAATGCGGGTGATCCGTTCCAGATCCTCCGGCGTCTCGCCCGTCAGCCGCAGTTCCGGCCAGTGAACCGCCGGTTCCTTGACCCTCAGGGTCCCCCACTTGAAGTGACCCGTTTCGGTGAAGTATTCTTCCCTGTTTTCCAAGTGTGTTTCCGCCTTGAGTTCACATGCCCGCGCCAGGGCGTCAGAATCCAGGGCCCAGGAGAAGGTCCCCAGGGGCAATCCCTCGGTCCGGGTAAAATCGTTGGTGTTTTCGATATGGAAGTCGGCCAGATGGTCCATATACTCGGGGTCCGTGAAGGGGTTGTCGGCCCGGCAGTTGATGACCGTTTCAACCCCGAAAACGCGGGCCGCAGCGGTCAGAATCTCGAGCGCATCATCGGAGTCCCCCCGGAAACACTCGATTCCTTCCTGACGGGCAATCGCCTCGAAGGGATCGTCCTGTTGATCCTTCGAGGCACACAGGATGATCCGGCTGGGGCGTCTGGCCAGTTTGATGCGGTCTATCAGGTGGGCCATCAGGGGCCGACCGTGAATCAACGTCAGAGCCTTCAGAGGCAATCGGGTTGATTTCAAACACGCCGTGATCAGAATGGCGATGCACATACGCACTCCTCCCTTCTCGTGTCCAACGCGCCGGGAGGATTCCCGGCGCTCTCATTCCCCATGTTCTATAATTACAGGGTTCCAGCCCGATTTCAAGGAGAGTTTCCAAGTTCTGCGAGAGGCTTCTTGCCTTTCCGGGAAAAATCTGAAATCATCGGGAATGATGGAGATGCGTTTTCCCCACTCTCCCCCCACGATTGTGGTTCTGGGCGCCGGCCTGGCC
>DAOPYU010000589.1:0-2386 GCA_035353095.1 Candidatus Sumerlaeota bacterium
TCCTTCCGCATGTGCTCGATCACATCGTCAATGATGCGGTCGAGGTTGCGGGTGGGCTGGTAGCCGATGAGCGCAGAGATCTTGTCGAGGCAGGGGATGCGCCGGTCCATGTCTTCGAAGTTTTCGTCGTAGGCCTGGGAGAACGGGATGCGTTCGATGGGTGAGGCGCTACCGGCGTGCGCGCGGATGCGCTCGGCCAGCTGGTTGATCGAGATCTCTTCGGTGCTGCCGATGTTGAAGACCTGCCCCTGCGCGGCGGGGGTTTCCATCAGGCGCGCCAGCGCGCCCACGACGTCGGCCACGTGGGTGAAGCAGCGGCTCTGCTCGCCCGTGCCGTACACCGTGAGGGGGGCGCCCGCGAGGGCCTGACCGACGAATCGGGGGATCACCATGCCGTATCGGCCCGTCTGGCGGGGGCCGACGGTGTTGAAGAGACGCACGACGATGATCGGGAGTTTCTGGGCCTGGGCGTAGGCCAGGGCGAGGAATTCGTCAATGGCCTTCGAGCAGGCGTAGCTCCAGCGCGGGCGGGTCGTGGCGCCCAGTACCAGGTCGCCGTCCTCGCGGAAGGGGACCGAGGCGCTTTTGCCATAGACCTCGGAGGTCGAGGCGATGAGGACGGTCTTCTTCTTCTTGTTGGCCAGGTCGAGGACGATTTCGGTCCCGCGGATGTTGGTCGTGATGGTGCCCACGGGGTCGTCCACGATGCGCTGGACGCCCACGGCCGCCGCCAGGTGGTAGATGCAGTCGGCCTCGTCCACCAGTTCGGCCAGGTGGGGCACGTTGAAGATGGACTCGATCGAGTACTCGAAGCGCGGATGGGTCTTCAGAGGCTTGATATTGGAGAAGGAGCCGGTCGAGAGGTTGTCAATGACGGTGACGCGGTGGCCGGCCTCGAGGGCGTGCTCAGCCAGGTGTGAGCCGATGAAACCGGCTCCTCCAGTAATCAGGATGCGCATGGATCGGGGTCCTTCTCTTCCTTATCCGGGATAGTCGAATCGAGGGGGCGGTTGGTCAGTCCTTGCGGGTCCAGTTGCGCATTTCCCACCGGCCCAGGCGGAACGACGCGGGGAGCGAGGGCAACTTGCCGAACAGGCCGATGCCGATGAAAACCAGAAACGCACCGGCGACAAAGGTGAAAAAACCCAGCAGGCTGATGAGCAGCCAGACGAATTCATCGGGGAAGTAGATCATCAGCAGGCCCAGTGTGGCCAGAGTCAGCCCGCCCAGCAGGGGGATCAGCGCCAGGCGCTGAAGGGGGTGAAAAGGGGGCGTTTCGGGTGACATAAGCAGGGATCTCCTTAAACGGTGAAGCAAATCAAAACCCCGGTCTTTAAAAACGATCCGAATCGCTTTCTATCCTGCCGCAGAGGTGCGGGCGATGTCAATCGGGAACTTGGGAGCCGGGAGTGGGAAGTTGATGCGTTTCTTGATGACAGAAGAACCGGGTCCCATAGAGGAACCCGGTTCATGGATAATCGAAAAACCCCTGGAGAAGGAATCATCGCGTGGAGGCGCAGAGCCACAGGGGTATAGCGATGCAAGTCGTCGCGGCTTGCGGCGATTCCGCGAGATGGGAGTACAAAAACTCGGGAGAACGGGGAGGTAAAGAACAAGCGCGGAGACACGGAGACCGTTTATTGTCAGTCCCGAGGGGCAGAAAAGCCATAAACAGGAGAGCCTCTTGCAAAAGTATTGAGTTAGACGGTGAGAAAGCAGGGCAGATCGTTTGGGTGGGGTAATTTCTTAGAGTGGTGTGAAAATCTATTCTTTCCCCGAGAACCATTTTGCCGAGAAAGATAAAGCCCCCTGGGGACGCCCTGTCCTCCCAAGAAGGCGGTTTTCATGGAGGGCGGGCGTCCTCGCCCGCCTGGAAGAAAAGCCGTACTCGGATGTTCATCTGCGGTTAATCGGCAAATGAAAGGCCTTTCACACAATCTCTCCGATCGGGAATCCCTTCTCGGGGAAGCGGTGGCTAATGGCTTTCATAAAAGAACAGACGGGATCACAGGATAAACAGGATTATCAAGAATGATCCTGTTTATCCTGTGATCTCGTCTATTGAGGTTATTTGTGTCATTTGGGCTCTTTGAAAGTCCTGAAAATCGAACGGCTCAACAACTTTTGCAAGAGGCTCAGGAGATTCCTGTGTCTCTTGTGGCGGCAAAAGGGGGCCTCAGCGTCCCTGCGCCTCTGCGCGATTCATGGTACCGCCGGCGTCCCCGCCGGCGCACATGCTTCCGGTCCCTTGAGAGAGGGGGGGGGTATCCCCTCCGACACGCCCCGATTTGCCCCTGCGGGGGGAGGGAAGTGCGGCAGACCCCGTGCCAGATCCCCGTTTTCACTCCGGAAATGGGGACTGGAGGCGGAACTTCGGGGGAAAAGG
>DAOPYU010000590.1:0-2360 GCA_035353095.1 Candidatus Sumerlaeota bacterium
AACGCTGGGTCGAGATGCCCGATTCGCCGGTTTTGCGCCGGGACATGACGGAATTGCCCGTGGCCGTAGGTTTGTGCCACGCCAGTTACGGCCAGGAAAGTAGTTACATCTCGTTCAGCGATTTCCGCCTCTCGCAACGCAGAGGTCGGGGAGAGAAATGAGAGAGACCGGATCTCTCACGGAATGACCGACTGAGTTGAACCCGGCTTGGAGGCGGTGCGCGGCGTATTTCCAGCAAGGCACGCGTGTTCATACAGGATTTTCCGGATCTCTTCGATCGCGTGGGGATTGGATTGCGTCGAGTGACCGGAACGCACGACGAGTTCGGATTCCGCGTCGTCCAGATGGGCGCTGTTGTAACGGACCACGCCGTCGTCTCCTTTTTCCACAGGCCCGTCTCCTTTGACGGCCACGATCGAATTGACGTGGACTCCTTCGACGACGGGCAGTGAGGCGAGGACGCGCAGGAAGGGGTTGGACCAGTCCATGTTGTCCAGGGAAGTGGGCATTTTCATCGTGGTCTTGGCCGCCCCGATCGGGTCCAGGCTGGCCAGTTGAATCCCCACCTTCGTCATATTGGACGGAAGGTTGATGAGTTTGCGCGCGATTTTCCCGACCAGGTTCTCGGCCAGGAAACTGCCCTGGTGGGGGGTGGAGAGAAAAGCCACGCGTTTGACGAAGGGGAGGGGCTTGACGAACAGACTGCGGCGCAGCAGGTCCCGGGTGTCGGGACTGAGGTCCGCCTCTTCAAAGGGTTTCCGGCTGGTCCCTTCCCAGAATCGGTTGCCGCTGTCCACGACGGTCATTTTGGTCAGCAATCCCCCCTGGCTGTGACCGATCACGACCATCTGACGCAGGGCCGGGTCCTGACCTTCCGGGTCAAGGTCTTTCAGGGCGGTTTCGAGAGACTCGCGCAGATACATGGCCGAAATCGAGACGGGATTGCCCGTCTTGTACATGTAGAACCAGAACTGATAGCGGCTGGCGATTCCCGGATCGGTCAGGAGTTCATTGATCATTTCCGACCAGCGGGCGGGACTCGAGGCGGTTCCGTGGACAAAGACCACGGGGATTCGACCGCGACGGTAAGGGTGGAGGAAGAACAACTCCCCCTCCGATTGTTTTTCGAACAGGTTCAGGTCTTTTCCCCGGAATCCGGCGATTTCGAAGTCCCAGATGGGCGAACCTTCCAGACGGTACGCCAGAGCCGCAGTGGCGTCGAATTCCAGCGGAACGGTGTAGAACCCTACATGGGTGGTGGGCGTTTCATCCACGTCGTACAATTCGAGGGTGGCCGAACACTGCCGGTCCGAGAATGCCAGATGGGGTGAACTGAACCGCACAAAGGCGGTCACGGGCACTTTGGAGTTTGAGGGAAGCCACGGGGAAGGCTCCTGATCCCCCGTCCTTTCGACTTGTGCGGCCAGAGCGGCCCCAAAACCGGGATTCCGATACCGGTTTCTCAGACCGCGTATTCCAAGATCGGTTGTGGGGACCAGTTCTGTCAGGCGGTAACCACCATAGGTCGTTCCCCGCGGATTGACATTCAGGTTCAGGGAAACGCGGGGCAGGTTCAGGACCCGGGGATGGATATCCAGGGCGTGTCCTTTGGACGCACGCAGGCCTTCCGCGATTCCCCGGTTGTAAAGTTCAGTCGCCAGGCGCAGGCGCGGGTCGTAGGGGGAAGGTTGTTGAGTGGAGTCCTCGGGAAACAGGAAGGCGTAGGCGTAGAGCGCCGCAGAGAGGAAATCGGCCTGATCCCGGTAGTTTCGGGCGTGTTCGAAAGACATCTCCGCCAGGGCGAAGAGGCGTCCCTGCTCGTCCGGCCCGCCGAGTCCCCCGTGCAGGGTCGCGATCGTTCCCTGGGGGTCTTTTCGATATTGTTCGACGAGAGCGAAACGTTGCAGAAACTGTGTGGAGAAGGGGCTGAGTTCGTCGGACGACAAGGCGGTCTCGTTCAAGAGACGGTACGAACTCTTGCCGTCAATCCATTTCACGCCAATGGGGGTGGCGCAACCGCTCAGAAAAAACAGGATGAACGTCAACGCGAGGGCGGCCCCGGCTGGCAGTGACGCCATGCGGGACTGGGGGGCTGGACCCCGAGTCGGTCGGAACTTCTGAGATCGGTCTGGGATTCCGCCGGTCGGTTGGTTCCCCCTGTGGAGGGGGGAGGACAAGAGGGGGGATGCGTGTTTCATGATTCTTCCTCTTCTCTCGTGAAGGTTTCGCTGTTTGGGGGGCGAGTTGTCCTCGTAACCGGGGTTTTCAGGATGAAGAGGAGCGGGGAGGAGAGCTCGAATCGAGAGGGGCTGGAAGTGGACAATCTTTGGCCGGAGCCTGTCGCGGCGGCATACGATGAT
>DAOPYU010000591.1:0-741 GCA_035353095.1 Candidatus Sumerlaeota bacterium
TATGCCATAGACGGTGGCCAGCCCCAGGCCGGTGCCCTTGCTGGGCGCCTTGGTGGTGAAGAACGGTTCGAAGACCCGCGCCCGGGTTTCCTCATCCATCCCGCAGCCCGTGTCGCGGAAGGTCAGGACCACAAAATCCCCTACACGCGCCCACTGGTGGGTCTTGCAGAATTCGGCCGTCAGGTGGCGATTGCCCGTGGCGATGGTGATGGAACCTCCCTTGGGCATGGCATCGCGCGAGTTGACCGCCAGATTCATCAGAATCTGTTCCATCTGGCCGGGGTCGGCGTGGATGTTGGCCAGTTTGGCTCCCGGCAGAATTTTCAACTCGATATCCTCGCCGATGACCCGCCGCACCATCTTCATCAGGTCGGAGATGACCAGGTTCAGGTCCAGATCTTCCGGCTCGATGTGCTGGCGGCGGCTGAACGCGAGCAACTGGCGCGTGAGCATGGCGCCCTTCTGGGTGGCTGCGCGGATCTGCTGGATGTCCTCGTAAGTCGAGTCTTCGGGCGAAAGGGTTTCCTCGACAAACTGCACATGGGCGATCACGGTCTGGAGCAGGTTGTTGAAGTCGTGCGCCACCCCCCCGGCCAACTGCCCCAACGCTTCCATTTTTTGCGACTGGCGCAGCTGCTCCTCGAGGCGCTTGCGCGTCGTGACGTCGCGGGCCACGCCCAGAATTCCCGAAATCTCGCCTCCGCCCTCGCGCATGGGTACCTTTACTACGTGAATAAACCG
>DAOPYU010000591.1:751-2346 GCA_035353095.1 Candidatus Sumerlaeota bacterium
CGCGAACCGTCCAGGTCCGAAACGAATTCTTCTTCGACCGTCTCGCCCGCCGCCACCTGCGCGTCGGTCTGCGCGGCATGCTGGCCCAGTTCCGGGTCGAAAACCTCGAGGTCGGTCCGGCCGATCAATTGTTCCGGCGCCCGATTGACCAGGTGCTGCATGCCCGGGTTGACCTGCGCGTAACGCCCATCGAGAGCCTTGATGAAAATCGCATCCTCGGCGGTCTCGAAGATGGCCCGGAACCGCTCCTCGCTGCGCCGCAGGTTTTCGGTCGCCTGGGCGGCCCGCAGGGTTTCCGAGGAGTGCGAGGCCAGAATCGCGCCCAGATCACGGTCCTGATTCGTGAAGGGGGTCTGGGGATGATTGTGCAGCGACACGATGCCGCTGATCTGGCCCTCATGGTCCACCAGAGGGAACAGCAACGCAGACCCGTTTGTGTAGCCCTTCCAGCCGCTCGGATGCACCGCCGCCTCTTGCGTGATGTCCCGGATCAGGAGCGGTTTGCGCATCCGGATGGTCCGTTCGAACAGTGAATCGTGTGCGGGCGGGAAGGGGACCATCTGGGGTGCATGGCCCGGGTCGAGTGCGCACGCCAGTGTCAGGCTGCCATTCTGCCGCAGGTACAGGCTGCCTCCCGTGGCGCCCAGGTTCCCGGCAAACTCGCGCAGGATGAGGGACTTCACCTCCGCCAGATGCGCGCAGGCGGCCAGCCGTGTGGCCGAATCAATCACGCCGCGCAACCGGACGCTGAAATCTTCGAGTTCCGCCTTCTGGGCCTTGAGCGCCTCTTCGACCGAGGCTTTCTCCCGTTCGAGTTTCACCTTGCCGAAGGCGCGCTCGAGGATGATGAACAGGTCCCCCATGTTGAAGGGCTTGTTGAGATAGTCGTAGGCGCCCTGTTTGAGCGCCTCGATGGCGGTCTCGGCGGTGGGCTGGGCGGTCATCATGATGCAGAGAATGCCGGGGCGCACCTGCTGGAGTTCGGACAACAGCCCCAGCGTGCCTCGCGCCGCCATCGCCAGGCGCACGTCCACCAGCGCCACATCCGGCGCCTCGGCCTCCTGCGCCAGGTGGCACGCCTCCAGCCCGGTCTGGGCCACCACCGAATCGTAACTGCACAGGCGCAGCACATCCACCAGAGTTTCGCAGAACTCCGCATCGTCATCCACAATCAGAATCTGACGTTCCGGGTGAGACGATTGAGCCTTGTCGAGTTCGGAATCCACGTCACTCCGCCGCGAGCCCATTGCCACTCTGGCCCGGGGCTCTCCTTCTTTTTGAATGTGTCCACCTGAAACGGTGAAACCGCTTTTCTCAAAGTTTCCCCAGTTTTTACTCTGACAACGAGCCCCCCTCCTGTCAATAAGATTCCGGAACAAACCGGCCCGGCCCGGGGCCTTTCTTTATCCGGCACGCAGCATCAAGAACTCTTGCTTTGTCCATGCCCTCTACTTGACATCTTCCGCCTCTCTTTATAAAATAGAGTCAGATGAGTGACAAGAGCGCAAAAGAGCCCCCTTTTGCGGGGTCTTTTCTGTCCGCCCTTGTTTTCCTGTGACGGGAAGGCTGAATTTCCCCCCTGCCGAGACTCCACC
>DAOPYU010000592.1:0-2343 GCA_035353095.1 Candidatus Sumerlaeota bacterium
TTCTGAAACGAGAGATCAAACAAGCCGGAAAGAAATTGTCTGGGATTCATGGGAGCGCCTCCTCTGACGTATTGGCATTCAAAATGGCCCCGATCACCGCGGGACAGGATCTCAGGATTTTCAGGATTATTCGCGGATACATCATCCTGTTTATCCTGTAATCCCGTCGGTCACCTCTTCCCTTAAACTTCCTTGCGCAAGTTTCGGCTGAACCGCGTTTCACACGAAGACACCAAGGCACAAAGTTTCTTTCTGAATTGGTGACGGTTCTTTGTATCTTCTTACCTTCGTGACTTTGTGTCTTCGTGTGATCCATATCCGGTCTCACTTCTGTTTCGCGGAGAAGACGTACTCGCCCGATTCCACCTCGAACACCGCCGTGCCGTCCGCCATCTTGACGAACCGCACGCCCGCCGCCTGGCTGGCCGGTTTCCCGCTTTCGGTAACCCCATCCTCCGACGCGGCGGGGACGTGGACCTGCGCCGTCGCGTTGGGCGGAATCGAAACCGACAGGGTCAGCACGCCGTTCTTCAATTCCCACTTGTCGGCCACCCGGCCGTAGGGCGACTGGTGTTCCGCCTTCGCCCACGTCAACCCTTCGACAATGCGGGGACGGACAATCGTGTGCTTGAACCCCGGCTGTTCCGGGTCCACGGCCAGGCCCGCCAGCGCCTCGACCATCCAGGCGCTGATGTCGCCGAACATGATGTGGTTGCGCGAACCGGTCCCCGCCCACTCTTCCCAGAGCGTCGTGGCACCCTGATCCACCCACCATCCGTAGCTCGGCGCGGCCTTCTGGATGGCGACAGCATAGGCCACATCGTTCTGGCCGTTGGCCGTCAGGGCGCGGAACAGGTATTTCGCGCCCAGAATTCCCACGTCAATTTTGTCGCCGTTGCCGTGAACCGCCGCGACGAGTTTTTCGGTGACTTTCTTCATCTCCGCCGGATCGGCCAGACCCTGATAGAGCGCGCAGCTCAGCGCGGTCTGGCTGCCGTTGGCATACACGCCGTCGCCTTTGTAGAAAGCCTTGTTGTACCCCTGGCGGATCTGCTCGGCTCGGTCGGCGTAGGCCTTCGCGTCCGCCTCGCGGCCCAGAATCTTCGCGGCTTTCGACACAATGACCGTGTCGGCGTAGTAGTACCCGGTCGAGGTCACCGGCACCGGTGTTTCGGTCTTCGCGGGCACCCAGTCGCCCAGGCCGATGCTGACGATCTCGTCCTTCGCCTTCGTCTGGAGGTAATCCACATACCGTTTCATGCGGTCGTAGTGAGTGGCCAGAATTCCCGTGTCGCCGTTGTAGAGGTAGAGGTACCACGGAATGAGGATATAGGCGCTGTCCCACGCGGGGCCGTTGCCCCACGCATACCCCCAGCCGCCGGTGGGCACGATGCCGGGCAGTTCGCCGCTGTCGCGCTGCTCGTCGAAAAAGTCGTTCATCCACTTGGTGTAACCCGCCTGGTTGTGGAAGAAGAGCATCCCGTACTCGGCGGCCAGGTGGGCGTCACCGGTCCAGCCGTTTTTCTCGCGGTGCGGACAGTCGGTCGGGTACCCGAAGTAGTTCCCGCGATAGGACCAGGACGTCAGCGTCTGGATCTTGTTGAGGAGTTCATTGGAACAGGCGAACGATCCCGCCGGTTTGAAATCCGTGTGCAGAACGCACGCCGTGATGTTGTCCGCCTCCGGTTTCCCCGGGAAACCGGTGACTTCGACATACTGGAACCCGTGGTAATCGAAGTGCGGATGCCAGACCTCTTCGCCCTGTCCCTTGAGGATGTAGGTGTCGGTCTGGAACGGTCCCTGAAAAACGTGCTGGGCGATTCCGGCGTTCACCTTGAATTCACCGAGCTGCTCGAGCGTTCCATCCGTCTTCAGGCGCTCGCCATAGCGCATCTCGACCTTGGTCCCGGCGGGACCCTGGACCTTGAGCTGCGCCCAGCCGGTCATGTTCTGGCCCATGTCGAACACGAAGACGCCGGGCTTGGGCTCGGTGATCTTGACCGGCTTGAGCGTCTCGATCTGGCGGATCGGCGGCATCATCTGGGCGCTGACGAGACCGGGGATCGGTTTCGCCGGTTCGGCGGGCTTCCAGGCCGAATCGTCGAACTTTCCCTTGTCCCACCCGGGCATTTCCTTGCGCGCATCGTACACTTCCCCCTGCCGGGTCCCGTCCAGAACCACCGGACCGGTGCTGGCCTTCCACGAGGGGTCGGTGGCCACGGTCTCGACCGAGCCGTCCTCATACTCGAGGCGGATCTGGGCCAGCAGCTTCGGCTCATCGCGCCACGGCGCCTTGTCGAAATCCCACGCGTCGCGCGTGTGGGAATTGTAGAACCCGTTGCC
>DAOPYU010000593.1:0-2324 GCA_035353095.1 Candidatus Sumerlaeota bacterium
TACGAGTTCAAGGGCGAGGGGTGCATTCATGTTGATCTGCCGGTTCGTTTGTTACGGCCATTTTTTCAAAATGACCTACCCATTTCTTTTTTATCTCGGCGTCCGTTATGGAACGGCAATATCCGGCGATTCGGGGGCGCGAAGCACCCGAACCCACTGCATCGCGTCCTTCTTGTCGGCATAGGCGATGTGCAGGAGTTGCTGGACGAGAAGCGGCATATCCCCGCCACACTCATAGCGACTGGCGGCCGACTGAGACACGCAGATTCGGCCCCAGAACGCTTGCTGGGTCATCCCGAGCGTTTCGCGGTGGCGCTTGGCCTCGGCCCCGGTTTTAATGAACAGGCTCATCAGGAGTGTTTTAGGCATGATCGTGCTCGACGTGGTTAGCGGCCAACGGCTTCAAGGCTCAGAAGGTCGTGGTTGTCGGGGTCAGGAGAGGACTCCTGCGAGGGGGGCGTGCTGGCGGCGGTCGCGTGCTTTTCCCGGAGTTGCTCACTGACCATCGTCAAACCGCGCAAGCCGCCTGGCCGTGGCGTCGCCTTGGCCTGAACGGCACCGAAGAAATCGCCGTCCGTCAGGAACTCCTCGAAGTCCTCGATCTCGTCGCTCAAACGGCTTTGCTCAAGGCCGCTACGCAAGCACTCTTCGAGCGCCTCAAGGTTCAGCCCGGCATCCTCATAGGCGTCCTGAAAGGCAACCGCCTGCTGGATGGCCTTGATCAGCGAACTACCGGGGCGGGGAACCAGATCGACAAACTGGAAGGGCTCGTACATGGAGGCCTTCGAGGTCTTGTCGTTCATCGTCAGCATCATCGGCATCCCGGCAATGCGACCGCCCGTCAGGGCATACAACTCGTTCAAGCGGGAAGCGAGTCGCTGCAGCGAATTCCAGGACGTCGTACGCAAGACGAAATTGCCGAGTTCATCATCCTGGCCTTCAATCCGGAAGTAAGCTCGCGTAAAGGACTTGCAGCGGTTTTGAATGCCCCACAGGCAGGTCTCAGGGCCGGAGCACTTGACCGTCGTTGTCTCGGCGCCTTCGGTGCGCCGCGCGCTCTCGCCATCACCGCTGCAGGTCACCCGGTTACTGATTGGATCGAACACGCTGAAACTGTTGGTGACGTTCAAGCCGGGGTCGTTGTAGGCAATCACTACGGGAATGGCCCGCAGCTTGTCGCTACCGGACTTGATGGTTTCCTGAATAGGGTGCGGCTCCCAGCGGCGATCGACCTTGTTCTGGACCAGCGTAGTGATGTTGAAGCTGTCGTCAGCCACAGAGACCGGCATGGCATCCGGCCCTTGGCCAGAAATCTCCGTGTGGCCCATGGTGATCCGGCCAATGATGGGCGGGGTTAGCGTGACCCCTTTGACGGCCCTGAAGGTGTTCTTGGTGCTTGGATTGGTAGAGTTGGACATGAGGTGTCTCCCGATTAGAGAAGCCAGTTCAAAATGGTGGCAGCAGCGTTTCCGACCGGCCGCGAACGGACTGGCGTCGAAGCCTGGGGGGACGGTGCTGAAGAAGGGGCGGGTGATGGGGGCGGCGATTTGGGCGTGGCGTTGAATTCATCGTCCGACACCACCCTGTAAGGGGTTTTCCGGTGATTCTGTTTGCCTTGCCTGAGCGAATCCGCCTTGCTGTACGCCGACAACCTGGATACCGGGGAGGGGGTTTCGCAGCGACCGTTGTTGAGCCGACCCGTAGGGCCGTATTCAGTGAATACCAGCGCCTTACCGTTCTCCTCGGTTACGGTGATGACGTATTCCTTATCGGACCCGGCGCTGACATGGTGCAGCCGGATCTTGCGAACCACCGTTCCGGTGATTGTTGGCAAAGCCATTAATTGCTCCAAAGTGAATATCCCGGTATCCATTGTGGAAAAACGGACCTTGTTTTTCTGATTTTTCCTGATTGGGTATCAGAGCAGACGCAGCCGCGCACGCCGTCCGTAAAAGACTGCGAAATCAAGCAACAATGGGCATTCGTGGGTATTGGCGAGGCTTCAGCCGGAGGGCCGGGAAGCGTGTAGGCGTGACGTAACGCCTAAATTTTGGGCAAAGTGACTACGCCCTTTATTTCACTAGGGCAGGATGTCTGTCACGGATGTTCACACACAGACTTATCCACAGTTTTTGGGGATATGTGACGGACCGGGAACGTCGCGACTATTCTCTCGGAATACCGTCAGGCGGTCATCCAGAACGCGCCGCACTGTTCGTGGTAGCGCACCAGCATAGGGAGGTCATAGTTGGCGAGCAGGTTTTTCCAGCTATCAAAGGACGTTCTTTGCCCAGCGTTCTCGACTTCGACATGATCGCCCTTGT
>DAOPYU010000594.1:0-2317 GCA_035353095.1 Candidatus Sumerlaeota bacterium
CTCCTACGACGTGCAGGTCTATCTGACCGTCTTGGCCATGGATCAGATCAACCCCCCGTCGGTCGTGGCCATCAACGCCGCCACGGCGGCGTTGGCCATCAGCGACATTCCCATCACGGGTACGGCCGCCGGGGCGCGCATCGGGCGCGTGGACGGCAATCTGGTGGTCAACCCGACGTTCGAGGAACGCGAGAACGGGACGCTGGACCTGGTGGTGGGCGGCACGAAGGCGGCCGTCACGATGGTCGAGTGCGGCTCGAAGTTCCTGAGCGAAGAGCAGATGCTCGAAGCGTTGCAGTTGGGCCATGAAAGCGTTCAGGCACTCGTCGCGGGCTTCGATCAACTGGCCGCGCTGTGTGGCAAAGAGAAGATCGCTTTCGACGAACCGCACGTGGCTGCCGAGATCGAATCGGCGGTCAAGGAATTGGCCGAAAAGGAATGCGCGGCTGTCCGTCAGATTCAGGACAAGAAAGCCCGCGAGGAGGGCGAAGACGCCCTGCGCCGCCGTGTGGTCGAGGAATTGACCCAGCGCTTCGCGTCCGGGCCGGGCGAAGAGCCGAAGTTCCCGAACCTCAAGAACCAGATCGAGGAAGCCTTCGAGGCGCTGTTCAAAAAGTCGGTGCGCCAGATGATCCTTCAGGACCGCGTGCGCGCCGATGGGCGCAAACTCGACGAAGTGCGTCCCATCCAGATCACCCTGCCGTTCCTGCCTCTCACGCACGGTTCGGTCCTCTTCACGCGCGGCCAGACGCAGTCGCTCGGGGTTGTCACACTGGGCACCATCGGCGACCAGCAGAAGGTGGACGACCTGATGGGGCTTTCGAACGAACGGTTTCTGCTCCACTACAACTTCCCCTCGTACTCGGTTGGGGAAACGCGCCGCATCAGTGGGCCGGGGCGTCGTGAATTGGGACACGGCATGTTGGCGCAGCGTGCTCTGGCGCCGATTCTGCCCGAGGACTCCGTTTTCCCCTACACCATTCGCGTGGTGTCTGAAATCACGGAAAGCAACGGTTCTTCCTCGATGGCGTCGGTTTGCAGCGGCTGCCTGAGCCTCATGGAAGCCGGTGTGCCGATCAAAGCTCCGGTGGCGGGTGTGGCGATGGGGCTGATCAAGGACAACGATGCCGTGGCCATCCTGACCGACATCATGGGGATGGAAGACCACCTCGGTGACATGGACTTCAAGGTCGCCGGAACGAGCGACGGGATCACCGCCCTTCAGATGGATATCAAGTGCGCCGGCCTGAGCCTCGATATCATGCGTCAGGCGCTTGAGCAGGCCCGTCAGGGACGTCTGCACATCCTGGGCAAGATGCAGGAGGCCCTGCCTGAGCCGCGTACGGAACTTTCGCCCTGGGCGCCGCGCATCGAGATCGTCAAGATTGATCCCGAGAAGATCGGCGACCTGATCGGGCCGTCGGGCAAGCACATCCGTGGCATTCAGGATTCGACCGGCGCCAAGATTGACGTGCAGGAAGACGGAACGGTCTTCGTCTGTACGAGCGACAAGGCGGCCATGGAAACCGCCCGCCAGATGGTCATTGACCTGACCGCCTCGCCCGAAGTGGGCCGCATCTACAACGGCAAGGTGGTGCGTATCACCGAGTTCGGCTGCTTCGTCGAAATCCTGCCGAAGAAAGACGGTCTCGTCCATGTCAGCGAACTCGATTTCAGCCGCGTCGAGAAGGTCACCGACATCTGCCGCGAGGGCGACATCATCAAGGTCAAGTGTATCGAGATTGACCCGACCGGCCGTGTGCGTCTGAGCCGCAAGGAAGCCCTGCGCGACGACCCGAACTTTGTGCCCCCGCCCCAGGAAGAGCGTTCAGAGCGTTCCAGCCGTCCGCCGCGCAGTGGCGGATCGGAAGGGGGCGGTAAGCCGCATCATCACGATCGCGGTTCCAGAGATTCGGTGGATCGTGGTGGCGCGGACCGTGGCGGAGATCGCGGTGGAGACCGCGGTGGACGTTCGGACCGTCATCACCATTAAGCCGGACCGCGAGGTCCTGTGAGTTCGGTTCTTTTCCGGGCCGCGTCCAGAAAGTTGTAGTCTTCTGGACGCGGCTTTTGTATTTTGCCAACGTCCCGTCGTTCAGAAGCGAGTGTCTCTGTCTCTGCTATAAACCGGAAAACCGCAGTTACGCGAACAAGTCGTTTGGAATCAGGCGGATTCAAGACACCCGGAGGGAGAGTTCCGGGAAGAGACGAAAGACGTCGGAAGAAAGAGAAATGCGGGGGGAAAGCGCCAACGGCGCGATTTTATACCAGCCTGGGGCATCGCCCCAGGAAAACCGATGGGTTTATTCCCGCAAGG
>DAOPYU010000595.1:0-2316 GCA_035353095.1 Candidatus Sumerlaeota bacterium
GCCAGATCGAGCGCGCAGAACTGCCCGCGAGCGCTCCCCACATAGACCGTTCCCTCCGAGATCGCCGCTTCCGCCTCGACCGCGCCCTTCATCTTGAAACGCCACAGACGCTGGGGCTTCTCGGGCAGGTCGCCGGCGGCCTTCCCCGTCCGGGCCAGATCCCCCCGCCCCATCGGCCAGTTCGAATCCGCCCCCGCGACACTGGAACCCCCCGACAGAAACATCGCCCAGACGATTGAACTCAAGAAAATTAAGGATCCTTTTCGCATGAAACACTCCCCTGCATCCCGGTGTGGATCTCGCCCCTCCCTGCTCATCCAGAGGCGCGTTGCTTCTCAATTGCCCCAATTCTACCGAATCGCGCGTCATTCGCCAAGCGTTTCGGAGAGGGAAAATCCACTGATTCAAAAAGTCGCGGAACTTTCCAGAAAAAGAGTAACATACCGTTTCTGAAAAAATCGAAAAATGTGTAAATAAAGGCTTGACATTCCGGCTGGCCTCAGGCATTCTACATACAGTAGTACTGGCGAAAGCCAGATCACCGAAGCGAGCAACGCTCCGGGAAACAGAACAGGCTCTCCAAGTTAGAGCCAAGGGAGTAAGTGATTTGAGCACTGGTACAGTCAAGTGGTTTAACGAGCAAAAAGGGTATGGTTTCATTACGCCCGACGCGGGTGGGGAAGATCTGTTCATCCACCACTCCAACATCGTGTCCGAAGGTTTCCGGACACTTCAAGAAGGCCAGAAAGTTGACTATGTGGCCGCCCAGGGACGCAAAGGTCCCGAGGCGACGAACGTCAACCCGCACTAAGTAGCCTTCCAGGCATCGAGATGCTGAGGTTCCGCCTGCGGGCGGAACCTTTTTTTTGACTTCTTGACCTCCTGGGCCTCAGTCTCCTTGCTCGTGAAAAAACCTCAACTCGAGGTAAAGTAAGACTTGACACCCTGTCAACTCATCGGATAGGATTTAGCTGAGTTGGTATATGGTGAAAGCCATATCCTCGAGGTGTATTCAATACATCGGGGAAAAAGAACAAGGCTCTCATAAAAGTCAGAGCCAGGGGAGTAAGTGATTTGAGCACCGGTACAGTCAAGTGGTTCAACGAGCAGAAGGGGTATGGTTTTATTACGCCCGACGGTGGTGGGGAAGATCTGTTCATCCATCACTCCAACATCATCGCCGAAGGTTTTCGGACACTTCAAGAAGGCCAGAAGGTGGAATTTGTGGCCGCTCAGGGGCGTAAAGGCCCCGAGGCGACCAACGTCCGCCCGCAGTAATAGCCTCTCCAAGCGTTGAGATGTTCAGGTTCCGTCTTCGGGCGGAACCTTTTTTTTTCGTCTGCCTCCCCGATTGATTCTCGAAACGCTCAATGGATCGCCCAGACCCCCGATTGGAAGGTCTTCAGAGTCGGCCGGATGCCCGAGATCAGGAGGGAATATTCCTGCCTCTCTCCCGCGTTCTGAAATCCCGAACACTCGACAACCACGGTATAGGTCTTCTCGGACACGGGCACGGCGATCAGCACCTGCTCCACATTGTCCACATGGTTCACCCCCAGCGTCGCGGGCGCGGAAGGATGGGCTCTGTCCAGGACATACGGAAGCGAAACGCTGGTTCCCTCGGCCTCCACCCGCAGATTCAAATCGTGAACCAGTACGGGCGTGGAATCGTTCAGAAGCGACCGCGCCTCACCCGCCGGGTCCGTCCAGCACAGCGTCGCCCGAATCGGATGCGCCCCATCCCACACAACCTCGAACGTCTCCTGCGTCCGGGCCCCCGTCAAACGGCTCTCCACCAGATAGGGGGACTGGGGAAACTGGGCATATGACCGCAGATGATCCGCCGCCGCCCGGGTATTCATCAAGCCCCACCCGAACGTGTAGTCCGGCCCCGGGTTGCCCAGATCGTCCGCCGTATGAATCAGCAGGGCCTTCAGCGTGCTGGCGCGCATCGCCAGACCGGGGAACAGTTTCCGGAATTCCTCAACCAGCAGCGCCGCCGAACCACAGACGTTGGCCGTCGCGGAACTGGTCCCCGTCCGCGTCGAATAACTGTCGTCCGATTCGGAACTGGTGGAATACACCCCCACCCCGTCGGCCACCAGATCCGGCTTGATGCGCCCATCGTCCGTGGGACCCCACCCGCTGAAGGCCGTCATGTCCGCCGCTTCGAGAGACCGTTTCCCCTGCAGCACCGCATCCGCAACCGCTCCCACCGTCACCACATTTTTGGCGCACCCCGCGTCGGTAATCGTGTCGAACCCCCCGTGGATAACGCCATCTCCCTGAGGATCGGTCGCGGCGTCATAGGTCTTG
>DAOPYU010000596.1:0-2311 GCA_035353095.1 Candidatus Sumerlaeota bacterium
TGGGAGGGAACCGTTACTCGATTATCCGTTTCAACTACATCAAGGACATCGTGGGGCAGTGGGGCGGAGACCATGCCGACTCCATCGGGTTTATTGATGGAGGCCCGAATGGGGATGTGGACTTCGGTTGGATCTATGGCAACACGATCGACAACTTCGTGGAAGGAATCGCGCTCTATGGCTCAGGAGGAGGGACGTCCGACTGGGTTATCCACAGCAATCTGTTTATTTCCAGGCGCAGCGAGACGGGCAAAGGCGACGCCATGATCCTGATCATGGGAACCAATAATCTGTACATCTTCAATAACACCTTTGTGGGCGTTCAGGGAGCGACTCTGGGTGCCTCCGGCGCCGCCGCCATCCGATTGGAGAACCATCCCTCATTCCCACCCAGCACAAACATCGTCATCAAAAATAACCTGATCGTTGCCAGCGATGGGGGATCGATCAACATCGGAGTCGGACAGAACGTCGGGCTTGTCGTGGAAAACAACCACCATTACTTTCAGGCCAACAATTCCCCTTTCGCTTATCAAGACGCGGCCAAGACACTGGAAGGATGGAAAGCGGCGGGACTCGATGCCACGGCCAGCGGATTCCATGCGACCCGGGGGTTGACCGTCTCCCCTCAGGTCGCCAATGTCGAAAGCCACAACTTTTCGCTCCTGCCGACCAGCCCGGATATCTCTGCGGGTTTGGATTTATCCGACTACTTTACGATCGATAAGGCCGGCAATACGCGAACCTCAGGAGCGGGCAAGTGGTCCATCGGCGCGTTTTGCGCGGCTCCAGACCATCAGCCGCCCACCCCGCCTCTCAACCTGGCCGGTGAAGCCCTTTCCAGCGACAAGATCCGCTTGGCCTGGTCCCCCTCGACAGACAACATCATGGTCGCAGGCTACTGGATCTTCCGGGACAATACCACGCTCACCCAGGTGACAAGCAGCCCCTTCCTCGATTCCAATCTGATGCCGCGCACCCCCTATTCCTATAAAGTTGTGGCCTTCGATTTTTCGGGCAATAAGTCTCAACCCTCAGCCTCCATCAGCGTCAAAACGCTGAATCCTCCCCCCAAGAAAATAATCCCGCAGAATGCGGAATGTACCGAGGGTTCCCAAGGCATCCAGAATGCGGTCTTCCTGTTGACCCTTTCCACGCCCAGCACGGAAACCATTACGGTGAACTACACCACCCGGGATGGAACGGCAACTGTGGCCGACAACGATTATCAGCCGGCGCAAGGAAAAGCCGTCTTCCCGCCCGGAACCCGAGCATTCGCCATTCCGGTTGGAGTTGTGGGAGACAAAAAACCGGAATCGGACGAGACTTTCTATCTCGACCTGAGCAATCCAGTGGGCGCCCCTCTCGATGCCAGTTCGGTGGTGGGAACCATTCGAACTGACGATGCAGAAGTCACTGACGGTCTGCAGGGACTTTGGAAGTTTGATGAAAACAGTGGCACGACAGCCGCCGACTCCTCGGGAAAGAACATAACGGGCACCTTGACGAATGGACCGGTCTGGAAGACGGGGCGTATAAACGGCGCCATTGGATTCGATGGAGTGGGGACATCCGTGGATTTCGGGAAAAGTAATTTTGGAATCACGACAGAGTTTACGGTTGCCATGTGGGTCCGGATTCCCGCCTTCCCCAATACGGTCCGGGTTCTTCTGGCGCGAGGTCAGTACATCTACCCATTCGGCGTCACCCTGAATACGGATGGTTGTCTGTACGGCGCCATCAGAACTTCTACCGGCATCAGTTATTCCGCCACGGCACTCCCGCTGGTGCCCAATACGTGGCGCCACTTTGCCATGACCTTCAAGGGGGGAGAACGGAACATCTATCTGGATGGCCAGAAAGTCCTCACAAACACCCTCACGGGCTCCCTGGTCTTACAGGATGAAATCACCCGGCTGGGAGGCTCCGGCTACACCGGTCAGTATTTTAACGGAGACATTGACGATCTGAGGATCTACAACCGCGCTCTGATACCCGACGAGATTGCAATCCTGACAGGTGTGGGTCCCACCCCCTCCGACACCCAGGCGCCCGGTCTTCCCCAGAACCTGGCGGCCGTTTCGAACACTCCGGGCGAGGCCCGGCTCACCTGGACGGCCCCGACCGACAATGTCGCGGTGGCGGGTTACAAGATCTTCCGTAACAACGTGCTCCTGGGGATCAGCGCCGTGGCGGAATATACCGATCCGACGATCAGTCCCTCCACCGAATACACCTACACGGTTTCCGCGTTCGACCAGACGGGAAACGAATCCCCCCAGTCGAGTCCGCTCGTCTTCACGTCCGGGGG
>DAOPYU010000597.1:0-2310 GCA_035353095.1 Candidatus Sumerlaeota bacterium
GGCGATGAAGAAGGGAAAGAATTTCCAGCGCGCCGCACGGGAAGGGTTTATCCGCGCCTCGATGTTGCGGCCCGACATCCCCGGCGTGAAGGATATGATCCTGCAGCTGGACATCGCCATGAACGATCAGGAAAGCGCGAAACTTCATGCGCGCCAGGTCTTGCGGACCAACCGCAAGCACGCGTTGGCAAATTACGTCATGGGGTCGCTGCGGTTGCAGGAGGGGGCGTATGGTGAGGCGGAGGATTTCCTGCGCCGCAGTGTGGAAGCCAAACCGAGTGCGGCGGCGCTGAACGACCTCGCCGAAGTGTTGCGGCGCATCCGGCGATTCGACGATGCGGAGCAGCAGGCGCGTGCCGCTATCAAGCTGAGCCCGGATTTGTATGTGGCGTGGGAAACGCTTGCCTCGGTCCTGCTGGAAGGGGACAAGAACATCGACGAGGCCGAAAAAGCCGTGAACAAGGCGATGAGCTTGTTTGCTGACGATCTCCGTATCCGTATCACCTTCGCGCGTATCCTGCTCAAAAAAGGGGAGATTGAGCGTGCCCGTGAAACGATCCGGCAGATCAAAAAGCGTCAGGGCGAATTGTCGAAGTTCGATCAGGCCGAACTCGCCCGCCTGTCAGAAGCGGCTTCCGCCGGACGCGCACGCTAAGCAAAGACGTGCACAGGCATTGTTGCTTGTATGCGGTTTCTGTTGGAGATAGGCGACAGGGGGCGATGAGGGGAAAGTGAAAGTCCGCGCCTATTTCACGTTGCTCCGGTTAGCGACGAGACGCGCCATCTCTTCGGGCGAGATCTCTTCGACGCGGATGTTGTCGAAGTAGTAGAGCCCGTTCGGCCAGTAGGCGTAAAGGCGGACTTTGAATTTTTGGATTCTGGGGGACTTTGCCGTGGGGTTGAACCCGATGGTGAAGGTGCGCCATTCGGTTTTGCTGGGCGAGTCGGGTTCAAGCCGCGTCTGGTACCCGTCCATGAGGACTTTGCGCGTGGGATGCCAGAGAAAGCCTTTGATCCAGATAAAGGGTTTCCCGTCACCTCTGAAATCCGCCGTGAGCTTGTAGTCCTGGCCGGGTTTACAGTCGATCAACTCGGAATCGAGCATGACCCCCTCGTTGCCGCCGATACTGCCGTAACTGTCCTGCGGAATGGGCATTTTGACGGGCGGCTTGAGTGTCGGGGCGGCTTTGAAAGACTTGGCCCACGCCAAGGCTTGGTCGCGGTCAACCAGTGTGTCCATTTTCACGATTCGCCCATGGCCCTCTTCCGTCTCGAAGAAAGACGTGAGGCCGTCGGGCCGTTCCCAGTGGAGAGCGAAGGGTTCCCCCTCGTCGAAGGTTCCGTTCTTCACCAGATTCTCGCCCGCCCAAACCGGCAGGCATAACAGCAAAAACATGGAGGTCTTCTTCATTCCTTCATCACCTCTGTTTCCATGGCTCTACGGCTCGGGTTCGGCAAGGGCGCGGAAATAGGCGTCGACGCTTTCCTCGTAACCGTCGGGTGTCGGCTCGTTGCTTTGGTAGCGGATGGTGGAGATCCGTTTCGGCGAAACGATGCTTTTTTCTTCTCCTCCCGCCACACGGGCATTCATGACCGTCTTCACATCTTTGAGGCTGGAGAGGAGTTCGCTCTGCACCTGCCTCACCTGGAGCCCCTGTCCGGCCGCGCGGTATTTCTGGATCAGTTCCATCTTGTTGACCGCATCTTCCAAATCGCCCGTCGGGAGGTTGCGCACGTTCAGTTCGCGCAAGAGGGCTTCGGCCTTCTGTTTCAGCTCGGCCTGCTGCCCCGGAAGCCGCTGCTGCACATCGGGCTTCCGAGTGGGCGTGATGCCGCGCAGGCCGTCGTCGCCCAGCCCGGACTGTTTTCCGCCGCCCGTCGCGCCTCCCTGCGGGTCTTTTGAACGGTCTCGGACCGTGCCCTTCTCAAAGGGGGACTGCACCAGGCGGGTCGGTGTGTTGCGCCCGCCTTTTCCCGTGGCTTCCTGTTCGACGAACTGCCCCGTGGATTTCCCTGAGCGGCCCTCTCCCGAACGGCCACCGACCTCGTTGTTGTTGGGCATCGAGTTGCCTGTGATTCCTTTGGCGGACATGTCGTCCATGTTGCCGTCGGTCGCACCCCAGCCGATGCCTTTGTCGAACGAACTCAAAGAAGAGCCGGTCGAGTCTTCCACGTCTTCCATGTCGTTCACGTCGTCGATCAGGTCGCCGATGATGTCCGTCAGTTCTTCAGGCAGATCCTGCAGCGGCACATCCGGGTTGACGCCGCCCTCCTCGCCGTTCCACTTGATGAAGTCTTTGGAGTCCGCCA
>DAOPYU010000598.1:0-2305 GCA_035353095.1 Candidatus Sumerlaeota bacterium
AAATTTGTTGTGCCCCTTCAGGGCACGGAGAATAACAAACCAGTTACCCAGGGCGACGCTTCGCTTGCCCTGGGCTAGCGTATGTGGAATCCTTTCAGGATTCTTTCGCACCCGAATCTTCCGGTGTTTGTCTTGGGTGTCTCTGTGCCGGACGGCGCCAGACTATTCAAATTTCAGTGAACCTTCTCACGAATTCGGGGGATGCAACCGTTTGTTCCCACCCCAAACTGTTCGCCACCCTTGAAAACCGCCGCCGTTTGTGATTCCATCAGGTATTCACCTCTTCTCGGAGGAGTCGCGGAGAAGAGACAACAGGAGATTTTTATATGTCCAACCCCCTGCAATACCCCGTCAAACTGCGCTGTGTGGCCTGCGGCGCCGAATACGATCCGATGGAGATCCGTTACCGCTGCGCCTGCGGCGACATCCTGGATCTCGAACACGATCTCGAAATGCTCAAGCGGCTCGACCTGCGCCGCCTCTGGGACGCGCGCTGGGGCAGCCGCAAGTTCCCGGACAACTCCGGCGTCTGGCGCTACCGCGAACTGATCCTGCCGGTGGACCCGAGTTTCATCGTCTCGCGCCAGGAAGGCAACACGCGCCTCTACCCGGCGGGGCTGGCGGGCGAGTACGCCGGTCTGACGAATTTTCAGCTCAAGCACGAAGGGGAGAATCCCACCGGTTCCTTCAAGGACCGCGGCATGACTTGCGGTGCCACGGCGGCCCGGCTCCTGAACGCACAGTCGGTCGCCTGCGCCTCGACGGGCAACACCTCCGCCTCGATGGCCTCCTACGCCGCCGTGGCCGGCATGCACTCGGTCATCTTCATCCCCGAGGGGAAGATCGCCTACGGCAAGCTCTCCCAGGCCCTGGCCTACGGCGGCAAGACCCTCCAGATCGAAGGCGACTTCGACGTTGCGATGGAACTGGTCCAGAAGGTCTGCGACCACCTGAAGATCTACCTCCTGAACTCGATCAACGCCTTCCGCGTCGAAGGGCAAAAGGCCATCCTCTTCGAACTCCTCCAGCAGCTCGACTGGCAGGTGCCCGACTGGATCGTGGTGCCCGGCGGCAACCTGGGCAACAACAGCGCCCTCTCGAAGGCCCTCATGGAACTGTACGAACTGGGCATCATCCGCAAGAAACCCCGCATCGCCGTCATCCAGGCCGAAGGCGCCAACCCGCTCTACCGGATGTGGACGCAGAAGACCCCCTACGCGCCGGTCCTCCACGCCGACACCATCGCCACGGCCATCAAGATCGGCAACCCGGTCTCGTGGCGCAAGAGCCTGCGCGGCCTCGAGTGGAGCAACGGCACGGTCGAGCAGGTCTCCGAACAGGAAATCATGGACGCCAAGGCGTGGGTGGACCGCGCGGGCATCGGCGCCGAACCCGCCTCGTGCTGTTCGGTGGCGGGCGCCAAAAAACTGCGCGACCAGGGTGTTATCGGCAAGGACGAACACGTCGTGGGTATCCTGACGGGCAACGTGCTCAAGGACCCCGACGCCACGGTGTACTACCACACCGGCCAGCTGGGCAAACAGGGCATCGCGTCCACCTACGCCAACCGCCCCGTCGCCATCCCGGCCACGCTCGAAGCGGTCGAGAAGGCGCTGCGCGAGGGATGACCGCCGGACGGCGAGATCGTTTTCTCTTGAGCGGACGTGTCGGAAATCGAACCGGGCCATTGGAGACCCTGTGGCAATCAAAAGGCAACCGAGAACCACTTAACCGCGAAAGAGAATCGGTTTTCGTACTACGATCTCGCAGAATCTACGTAAGCCGCAACGATTTCAAGGACAACAGAAACCCCCTTATTCAACCGCGAAAAGCGCGAAAGACACGAAAACTCGGTTTTTCGCGCTTTTCGCGTCTTTCGCGGTTATTTCTTCTGGTTGCGGCTCCGCCGCGCCAGGCCTTTCGTGGTTGAAAAATGCCGTTTCAGCACGCCCCTTGCCTCGTGGGTTTGTGGCCCCTTGAAGACCGATTCCTGTCAACATCCATTGTCCATTCTCAATTATCCATTGCTCCCTACCGCACCATCCAGACCGCCGGGTGGGAACCGGCCTCAAACTCCGCCTTGAGCGAGGTGTCCCCGCGGATCGTGAACTTCAGCGGGTTCTGCCCGGCGTCCCCCACCGGCACGTCGCCCGTCCACCGCGCGAACCGCGACCCGGCGCCGGGCCAAGGAAAGTGCCCCCATTTCCGTAAGGGCTGAAGGCCCGTCCGATTGGGATAGGGGGAAACGCCTGGATAGAACGGGCTTTCAGCCCTCGTGGAAGCAACCCGGTCGGTTCCTGGGGCG
>DAOPYU010000599.1:0-2302 GCA_035353095.1 Candidatus Sumerlaeota bacterium
GACGCAGAATCGAGGGAACTCCACCTTTCCTGCATGTTCCTGTTATCGCCCGAAAGGGGGGGACGGGTCAATCAATTTGCGCCTTCCGGAAAAACCGTCTCGAAAGCGCCGGGGTGTCGCGAAGTTCCTTTTCTTCTATTTTTTCATAGTTCCGGCCAGCGCAGCGTTATACCATGACCCCGCAATGGAATTGCGTTCAGTGTCTGAAACGCCGCGTCCGACTGCCCGATTCGGCCATTTCGTCCCCGAGGTTTTCCGCATGACCCCTCCCCTGCCTTTCTACAACGAAGACTGCATCGAAGGGTGTCGGCGCCATCTCGCCGACAATTCCGTGGACCTGATCGTGACCGACCCTCCCTATGGCATTCAGGGCGATACCCTGCACAAGCATTACAACCGCAAGGAGGAATATGTCCTGGACGGCTATGTGGAAGTGCCCGCTGAGGAGTATGCCGCCTTCAGCGCCGCATGGGTGCGCGAGGCCGAACGCATCCTGCGCCCCGGCGGGTCGCTCTATGTCGTCTCCGGCTACACGCACCTGCGCCACCTGCTCAACGCGCTCGACGCCACGAAACTCAAAGAGGTGAACCACCTCATCTGGAAATACAACTTCGGCGTGTACACCTCGCGCAAGTACATCTCCTCGCACTACCATCTTCTCTACTACGTGAAACCCGGCGGACCGGTGACCTTCAACACCTACTGCCGCTACGGCGCGGACGAAAAAACCGACAACAACGGTTCGGAAAACTACCTGGACCGCGAAGACGTGTGGACGATCAACCGCGAGTACAAACCGGGCCGGACCAAAAACAAGAACGAACTGCCGACGCAATTGCTCCTGAAGATCCTCCAGTACAGCAGCAACGAGGGCGACCTGGTCTGTGACCTGTTTCTGGGCAGTTTCTCAACCGCCAGGGTGGCCATCGGCCTGAACCGCCGCGCCACCGGGTTCGAAATCAGCCCGACCGCCTTTCAGCACCAGATGGCCGAGATGGCAAAGGTGCCGCCCGGCTCGCTCCTGGCCGGACTGCGAAAACCGCAGGCGAACTCGCTCGTCAATCAGGGACAGCCGTGGACCGACGAGGAAAAGGACCGGGTCCGGCGGCGGTACGAAGATCTGTTGAAGGAACACCGGACTCAACAGCGGGCCATCGAGGTCCTCTCGCAGGAAACCGGTCGCGGCCGCTGGTCGCTCGCGCGGGTGTTGAAGGGAAAGTGAGACTTTTCAATAGTCCCGCCGGGACATGGAAACAACAAGTCTGCTTCGCCCAAAGAATTAACAGGAAAGGTCCTCGATCATGTACACTCGCTCAACCCTCTTCCGTCTCACTCTCAGCCTGGTTTTCCTGGCGCTGATCCTTTTTTCCGCTCCGGAAGCAAAAGCCGATTCCCCCGCGTTACCCGCTACCGCAAAAGAAACGTCTTTGACGACCCCCACCTCGCGCGTGGTCCGTCCCGCGGACACCGGCGCCGCACTGGTCAACCCCGGCATGGGGTGGACGATGATGTATTACTCGAACATTCTCACCAACTACGGCTCGAAGCTCGATCCGTCCGACACGCTCGAGGATTTCCCCGGCCTCTCGGTCATTTACCTCCGCCTCCCCTGGGCCTTTCTGGAACCGGAAGAGGGACACTACGACTGGTCCCTGCTCGACACGCCCGCCCAGCGCTGGGGCGACCACGGCAAACAGATCGCCCTGCGGATTTCCTGTTGCGAGAGCTGGATGCGCTACGCCACCCCCCAATGGGTTGAGCAGGCCGGCGCGAAAGGTTACAACTTCGAGTCGGGCAAGGAAAAGGCCGACGGCCCCTACTGGGAACCCGACTACAACGACCCGATCTTTCTATCCAAACTCGAAGCCTTCCTGAAAGCGCTGGCCGCGCGTTACGACGGCAACCCCGCCGTGGCCTTTGTGGACGTCGGTTCCTACGGCGTGTGGGGCGAAGGACACACCTGGGCCAGCACCCACCGTCCCTACGACGACGCCACGCGCCAGCGCCACCTGGACCTCTACGCCCAACACTTCAAGAAGACCCTGCTCAGCATGAACGACGACTTCGTCGGGCCGGAAATCAAGGACCCCAACCACCCGCTGGCCGCCCACGCCCGTTCGCTCGGCATGACCCTGCGCGACGACAGCATCTGCGTTCAGCCCGCCCCGAACTCCTGGTTCCACGCCGGACTGGCCCAGGCCTTCTGGCCCCAGGTCCCCGTTATCCTCGAACACGAACACTACGGGTCGTCGAAGAAAACGGGCGCGTGGGGCGACGGTTCCCTGTTGGCGAAGGCGGTCGA
>DAOPYU010000600.1:0-2298 GCA_035353095.1 Candidatus Sumerlaeota bacterium
CGCACCCGAATCTTCCGGTGTTTGTCTTGGGTGTCCAGGTGCCGGACGGCGCCAGACTATTCAAATTTCAGTGAACCTTCTCACGAATTCGGGGGATGCACCCTCTTCAATCCCTTCTTTTCTTCCGCAATTGCATCCTGTTGGGCATTCGTGGTAGAGTGAATTATGGTCATCGGGTTACCAGCGGGGCGTCCCTCGGAAAAGGGGCGGGAGACGGGACGTGCCGGGGGGGACCTTATGTAAAGGGAGTCATCGGTGACTTCGTCGGGAAAGGAGAACTTCTCCATGAAACGGATGCTTGTGGCGATAGATTTCAGCGATGTGACCGAGGATGTGGTGCAGGTTACGATCGAGTTGGCGCAGGCTTTCAAGGGAGAGGTGTGGCTGATTCATGTCGAGGAGCCGGAACCGGATTTTGTGGGATACGAACCGGGGCCGCAATATGTGCGCGACACCGTGGCGGCGACCATCCGGTTGCATGGCCGGGAACTGCATGAAATCCGGGATCGGTTGGCGGCAGAGGGGATCGAGGCCAAGTCTTTCGTGATTCAGGGCATCACGGTCGAGAAGATTCTGACAGAAGCCCGTCGGCTGGAAACCGATCTGATCGTCCTCGGAACCCATGAGCACGGGTTGTTTCACCACCTGTTGCTCGGCAGTGTTCGGGACAGTTTGATTGCCCATTCGCACTGCCCGGTGCTGGTGGTACCGGTTCGGAAAGCGTGATTCTCGCTGAGTCTTTTTTGAAAAAAGCAGGAGCGTCTTCGAAGATCCCCTCTTCCGCGTGAGAAACGCGCGGAAGAGGGGATCTTTTCTGGAAAGAGGCGGGAGTAGATTCGGCCCGGAAACCGTCGTTTGGAACGCTCTCCTTTTTCTTGAAAAGAGAGGCGTTTCCGGGAGGGCGGGCGTCCTCGCCCGCCTGAAAGAAAGACCCGTCTGGGGCGCTCAACCGCGATTTTCGGGTTCAGACCCAGTTGCATTCAGAAAGACACGAACGAGAAGGACACTTTCGAAACAGAACTCAACAAACAGGATAACTGGATCAGCAGGATACGAATTGAATCTCGGCATATCCTGTAAATCCCGTTATCCCGTCTATTTTTCTTCGGTTTGTTTCCTTCTGGAAGGGTTCTCTCAGGGAGATAAAAGATTATCTCCGGATGCCGTCCGGATCGTATCCTTTTGATGCGACTGAGTATCAGTACTCACTTCTTCAGAAAATCCACGATAGTCTGTTTCACCTCTTCCCGGTCGTAGTCCCAGAGCAACATATGGTCGGAATTGTTGAACCAGACGAGTTGCTTGTCCGTTGAGGAAAACGTGTTGAAGGCTTCCTCCGCCGCCTTGGGGTTCGCGGCGCCGTCGTGTTTCGAGTGGACCATCAGGACCGGACAGGTGACCTTCTGGAGTACTTCCGGCTGACGGACCATGTGCCCGAGCGCGAGCAACTGGCGCGCGCCCGACGTGGTCAGGGTGTGGTAGATGAAGAATTTCCCGATCTGATCGCGGTCCTTGATCTTGACGAAGACGTCGGAACGGGGCAGGTAGGGGAAGGCCCACGAGAGCAGGGGCTGCCAGGCTTCCGCCGGGAGGAGGTAGTACCATTCGTACGAAACCCGGTAATAGGGCGCGATGAGGACCAGCCGGTCCACCTGCTCCCGACTGGCGAGCAGGGTCGAGAGGGTGCCGCCCATCGAGAAACCAGCCACATAGACCCGGTCGAATTCCTTGCGCAGCTGGTTGTATTCGGTTTCCACGGCTTTGTAAAGAGCGCCGTCGGGCTGGTAGGCGAAGTCCGGTTCCGTTGTGCCGTGGCCGGGGAGGCGCATGAGGCGAACGGTTATGCCTTCCTGGACGAGTCGGTCGCCCAGGTCGCTGTAATCCTTGCGGGAACTCAGAAACCCGTGGATCAGCAGGCAGGCCGTGCGCGAGGTGGGCCCTTCGAGTTTCTCGGGCCGCAGCGTGACGGCCTCGGTCCCCTCGATCACGCCGGTCAGCGGATCGCGCGGGTAGTCGGCAATCTCTTTCCGGATCCGCCGGTCCATCAGACACGACTGAAACAGGATGGCGCAGGCCAGTATCAGAAGCAAGGCCCACCCGCTCCGGCGGCCGTATTTTCGGAGTTTTCTTTCTCTCTGGGGTTCCTGCATTTTGCTTCGATTCCTTTCTCGGGATCTCGTTCTGGATTATTTGTTTTGGATATGTCCTGTTACACAACAGGAAAAAAATAATACGGGGACGGAAGTAACACAAGCCCGACTGTCGTAAGGACCATATCTGTTGGTACCGTTACAACAT
>DAOPYU010000601.1:0-2293 GCA_035353095.1 Candidatus Sumerlaeota bacterium
GCCGCCACGGCCAGGAGGTTTTCTCCCGGTTTCAGGAATTCGGCGACGTTCAGGTTCTTGACCGCCTGCCAGGCGACCCGTTCTGCGCCGATCTCGACCTTGCGTCCGTTGACGAAGACGTCAATCTCGTTGTCCGCCGTGAGATCAAACGAGGCGTTCTTGACCGCCGCACCAGCGGGAATCGTAAGGGTTTTGCGGAAGTAACGCACTCCGGCGGGCGCGTTGGCCACCGGGTTTTCATCGGGGTACCAGAACCAGGCGCAATCGGCCAGCGGGGCCGGTTTCTGTTTCAACTCCGGCAACGGGGCCGACTTGGGCGCCGCCTCGCGGGTTAACTCGATGCGTTTGGGTCCGGGAGTCGTTCCGGTCACGATTCGCGCTGGGAGGGGGCGTTTTTCCGGCTGGAAGACGATCACGGCACTTTCGAGCGGTTCGAGCGTCAGGTCCAGTTCGACACTGTCCCCTTTTCGCTCGAACGGGATCGATGTGATCTCGTTGCGCATGGCGTCCCAGATTTCGGGGACACCAAGTGCGGTCAGGCGGAGGTGGAACGTCCGCGCCGCGCCCTGGTGGTTCTGGTTGACCAGCAGGAACAGGTTGCGCCCTTCCTTGACGCGATGCAGGGCGTGGAGCCAGTTGCTCGTTTCACCCCGGAGGACTTCCAGTGTGGGTCGTACCCCGGCGTCCTGCGCCACCACCTGCCAGACGTCCTGGACCGAGGGCTTCTCGGGCATCAGGTACGAACGCCCGCCCGCCTCGTTTGTTTTGCAGACGGTCAGGCCGGGTTTCGGGTCACCCCAGATGGCCTCGCGGATCTGGGCAATGTCTGAAGCGGTCTTGCCCAGCGTGGCCGATTGCGTGGGAAGGAACCCATATCCCACCACCACGCCGCCCTGCTCGTAAAACTGCTTCACTTTTTCGAGCGTGGCACAGGGGATCGTTTCCACGGGCGGTACGACGAGCACGCGGTAGCGTTCCTCGCGGAGAGCCAGTTTTTTGCCCTCGATCTTCATGTCTTTTTCGAGAACCTCATACGGAATCCAGTCGCAGTCGAGCAGGGAGTCCTGAAGCGCGTCGGTCATCGGTTCCGGGGGGATGTACTTGCCGGCATGGGCGCTGTTGCCCAGGAAGAGGAACGCGACGGGGGCCACGTGGCGTCCGCCCATGAAGAGCACGCTGAGGCGCGAGGTGTAGTCCGCGTACACGCGATAGAGCGGCCAGCGGGGTTCGTACCCGCCGTTGTAGAAATAAGGGGGACAGTCCGTGTCGAACGGTCCCCTGGGGTTGAACGAGTGGGGGATGTGGAAATTGATCCCGGAGACGTGCATGTGGTCAGTCCACCACTTCATCTCGGGATAGGTGAGATCTTGACCGCGCGCGCCGAAGATTTCGACCATCGCCACATCGTTCTTTTTCCCATAGGCGTGCGAGATCGAGCTGCCGAGTTTGGGCGTCTGCCAGGTGGCCGGATCGCTCCCATCCCGTTTTCCCATGACGAATTGAGCAAAGACGGCGTCAATGCCCCCCATGCTGCTGTATTTTTCGAGTTGAAACATGTTCCCCGCACACAGGTTGGGATTCAGGTATTCGAGGTTGTGTTCGAGGAAGTGGCCGATGGACTGGACGCCCTTTTCCTCGCACCACTGCGTCAGGCCGCCATAGAGCGTGCGGCCCCAGGCTTCGGCCAGCGCGTCCTGGTACTGGTAGCGCGCGGCAACCTGTTCCTCGCCAGCCAGTTTGAACTTCCACGCCACGAGCGCCTTCTTCCAGTCCACACCGCGTTCTTTGAGGAGGGGAATAACCTCGGTCCCCCAGTCGCTGGGCGTTTCCGGTTCGTCGTAGAAGTATCCGACGATGGTCTTGCCGAAGTCCGCCTTGAAGCGGTCGTAGTGGGGTTGATAGACGGTCCGGATGTACCAGTCCACGGCGTCGCGGCTGGCGCCGTCCACCAGGATGCGGGACCCACCCGTGTAGTTCCAGGTGAAGTTCAGGATTTGCCATTTGCCCGCCGGAACGTCCCATTTCAGGACTCCGTCCTGGATCTTGCCGGTCAGGTCCACAAGGGAGGCGCCGTCCAGTTGCCCGTCCCCGTTTTCACGTCCGGCCAGAACCGCGACGGTCTGTTTCCCACCGTATCCGGGGGCGTTGAAGGCCTTGGGGCCTTCGACGGGGACCCCCTTGGCTTCGAGTTTTTTGCAACCGTACTGGGGCGGCACCTTCCCGCCCACCTCGCCGCTGGGCCACCACTTCTCGTCGAAGATCCACATCTTGAGGCCGAGTTTCTTCGCCTTCT
>DAOPYU010000602.1:0-2283 GCA_035353095.1 Candidatus Sumerlaeota bacterium
TTGGGCGGGGGCGATGTCGAAGACCATGTCTTCGCCGAACCGCTCGATGACCTCGGGGTTGACGGGAGAGCCGGGCCAGACTTTGCGCAGGCCTTTCGCGACTGTGAGGCAGGGCGCATAGGGGAATTTCAGGAAGCGGGGCGGGCGCAGACCTGCGGCGCGGGCGATGGCCTCGATCATCGCGCGGAAACGGACCGGTTCGGGTCCGGCCAGGGTGTAGGCGCGACCGATCGAGACGGGGTGTTCGAGCGCGAGGAGGTGCGAGGTCACGAGATCCTCGACAAACAGGGGCTGGCGCAGGCAGTCGCCCGACCCGAAGATCGGGAAGAGGGGCCAGCGGCGCAGGGTCGAGAGATAGACTTCGAAGTTGCGGTCGTGTCCGCCGTAGATCATGGCGGGACGCAGGATGGTCCACGCGATCCGTTCCGGCGGGGCGGCCTGGATGCGTTCCTCGGCGCGGCGTACGGATTCGCGCGTGGGGGTGGGGTATTGCGAGAGCAGGCGCGTGGAGGATTGGAAAAGGAAACGAAGCGGAGACGGGTGGGTCTTCTGCGATTCATCGTGTTCGAGGAAATCGAACAGGGCCGGGACGAGGCGGTGGCCTGCCAGGTGGATCAGGGTGCGGACGCCTTCGAGCGCGGGGCGCAGGTCGGCGGCGTCTGCCGCCGAGCCGAGGACGATTTCCAGATTGGCGTGGTCGGGCAGGCGGTCGCGGTGGGCCGGGGTGTGGACGAGGCAGCGGACTCGCGCGCCCCGTTCGAGCAGCGCGGCGACCAGTCGGCGGCCGGTACCCGTGGTGGCGCCCGTCACCAGGATCGGGCTGAGGTTGGCACAGGTGGGGGCGGTTTCGGGGGGGACGGGCATGGGACGGTCTCCGGTTCTTGTGTCAAAGCCAACCAATGATACCCGATCTGGGTCAAAAACACAGAAAAAACCGATGGGATGGAGCGGTATCCAGGAACTACTCCTTGTCCGGCCAATTGTCAGGTTGTCGGATGCCGGGAACTCTCTTTGTCCGACACGAGGGGAGGTGGTGCGGAGGTGGCACAGATGTCCCGCCCGTGACTGGCCGACGTCCTCGTCGGCTGGGCCGAGAATTTCGGGGATTTTGTTCCGGAGTCTCTTCATGGGCGAGACGCCCATGCCACCTCAAAGCCGCCTTCCGGTCGGTGTGAGCACCTGAATATCAGGAAATGTTGGTTCGACAATGAGAAGTTCCTGGGGTGGTATCGGTCAGGAATTGTGTGTCCCGGGATCGGGTTTCCGCAGTGCGACACAGAGACCGATTCCGCAATCGAGGGGACGCATCTTTCGCAGGAGGGTGTTGGCCAGTCCCAGCGCCGTGTCGGCGACGATCCGGCCCCGCCGGTGGGGGGCGAGCCAGCGGTCGAGCGCCAGCAGGACGCGGGTGCGCCGGTGTTGGCGGCCGAAGGCGTTGTCGAAACGCTTGGTCGCTTCGCCCTGGGGGAGGAAGTATCCGGTGAATTGCGTGCGCGCCCAGAGGATTTCGAGCCCGTGTCGCTGGAATCGCGCCAGTGCCTCGGTGGGCCGTTCCAGGCCGATGTGCCCATCAAGGGCGATCCAGAATTGCTGGAAATAGTCCGGGTCACTCTGGATCAGTTGGAACAGGGCGCCTTCGCTCGACGTTTCGAGTTGGTGGAGCATGCGTCCGCCCGGGCGCAGAACCCGAACCAGTTCCGACAGAACGGCGTCTTTGTTGTTGAACGGCACATGGCCCAGGAAGTTGGAACTGACGACGGCGTCGAACGCGTTGTCCGGAAAGGGCAGGCGGTCGGCGGGGGCCTGGAGGGTCAATGTGTAGAGCGCGGAGGCCGTTCGCAACGAGCCTCGGGAGAGGTCCACCCCGACGACCTCGAGCGGGTGGCGGGTCAGGAGGGCCCGGTGTCCGCCGCCGCATCCCACATCCAGGACGCGGCCGCAGCCGTTCGGCAGGAAGCGGGTCAGCAGTCCCTGATATTGGAGGTCCAGCCCCCAGGCGAGCCGGGGACGGAGGGCCAGACGCCCGGCGGGGGTTTCGGGGATCACCGCCGGTTCGGTTCCGGCAAAGCGGCCTTCGTAGAACGGATCGTCGGTGTCCACGAATCGGACGACGCGGTCCCGCTCCTTGAAGACCGCGCCGCATCCGGCGCACACCCACTCGGTCTCACGCGGCGGATGCGTCGGTTGGCGTTGCAGGAATGTGCGGCAGCGGGGACAGATCAGTTCCATGAAGAGCATCCGAAACGAAAGGGGCGTGGTATTGAATGTTCAGTCCGTCAATTT
>DAOPYU010000603.1:0-2282 GCA_035353095.1 Candidatus Sumerlaeota bacterium
TGGTTGTTGACCGCGATAACCGCGGCCTGCAGGTCGGCGCCCGTCAGAGTCAGGTCAAGGGGGATCTGCCAGCTCTTGTTACTCCCCGTGAGGAAGGAGAGCAGAAGCGGGTTGGTCATCTGCGTGTTGATTGTGGCCGTGGTGTCGTCGGTCAGGATGGCGTCGCCGGGCCAGACCTGCTGTCCCTCATAAGCGGTCTTCATATTGATGAGCCGCTCGATCTGATGCGCCAGAATCCCTTCGATCGCCGTATCCTTCCACTCCTTGATCTTGTTCCAGTCCTGCAATTTTTTATTATAGATTTCCATTTTGGCCGCAAGATCTTTTGAATCGGTGGCCGTGTCCCCCCCCGTCGTGGCGCCGGGCGTTCCCCCGGGCGCCGCCGCAGCCAGGGCCGCAGCCGCCGCCTCGGGCGTCTGGAGGGTGGGTTTGACGGGCTTGGTCAGGGCGACAAAGGGCTGGGAAGGGATCAGGTCCATGCCAAAGACGATTTTCCACATCAGAACTTCATCTTTGGACGTTTCGGCGTTGAATTTATCCTTATCGAAATCCGCCGGCACCGCGGCGGCGCTGCTCGCCTTCGCCGCCAGTTCCTTCTGTTGCGCTTCCAGTTTCTGATATTTGTCGGCGGCATCGCGAAAAACCAACTGGTCGAGCGCGACTATGACCATCAACCCGATGATTGAACCCACAACCATTTTCTCACGCTTGCCGAACTTCATAGCCATGTCTGAGAGATCCTTTTCACCGGTTGGAGTGACACCCAGAATATTGAGAACACAGTAATTGTCTCGGGAACAAATGCGCCGTACCCAGACGCAAAAAGCCGCGCGGAAGGCAATTCCGCAGGCCCAAAGTTCCCTTATAGTCTTCTGTTTCGCAGGAAGCAACCTCAAAATGCGCTCCGATTTTTCTTGCCAGGAACTCCTCATTGTCGAACCGACATTCCGTTATATTCGGACTCTCACACAGACCGGAAGACGGCTTTGAGGTGGCATGGGCGTCTCGCCCATGAAGAGAGGCTCCAGGGCAAAGATCCCG
Organism: Candidatus Sumerlaeota bacterium; assembly: GCA_035353095.1. GTDB lineage: Bacteria > Sumerlaeota > Sumerlaeia > UBA8349 > UBA8349 > DAOPYU01. The sequence continues at coordinate 1,042 of DAOPYU010000603.1, forward strand.
AAATTCCGGCCCAGCCGACGAGAACGTCGGCAAATCACGGGCGAGACGCCCGTGCCACCTCCGGGCCATCCCTCCCCTCGTATCGGACAAAAAAACTTCACGGCATTCCACAACCGACAATTGGCCGGACCGGGAACCACGCCACGCGAGTTGGCTTTGACAACCCGAAGCGGGTCTGTTAGGGTAAGCGGGAGTTTTGCCGATCCGGAACGACGCCGCACCCCTCGAGTCCCGCCGTTGCCTTATCGGCAGACCGGACCGCCAGTATTTGAAGGAGAAAAACAGCCATGCTCAGTGACCAGGTGAAGAAGGGGATCGAACGTGCCCCGCATCGCAGCCTTTTGAAAGCGCTCGGTGTTTCCGACGCCGATATGAAAAAACCGTTCATCGCGATCTGCAACTCGTACACGGACATTATTCCGGGCCATTGCCACCTGAACAAGGTGGCCGAGTACGTGAAGGAATGCGTCCGGGCGGCCGGAGGGGTGCCCTTCGAGTTCAATACCATGGGCATTTGCGACGGCATCGCAATGGGCCACACGGGCATGAAGTATTCCCTCCCCTCGCGCGAGATCATCGCCGACACGGTCGAATCCATGCTGCGCGCACACCGATTCGACGCCATGATCTGCATCCCGAACTGCGACAAGATCATCCCGGGGATGCTGATGGCGTCCATGCGGGTCAACATCCCGACAATTTTCACCTCGGGCGGACCGATGGAAGCGGGCCGGATGCCCAACGGAGAGAAGGCCGACCTGATCAGCGTCTTCGCAGGGGTCGCCGCCCTGACCGTGGGCAAAATCACCGAAAAACAGTTCGGCGACATCGAAAACTACGCCTGCCCGACCTGCGGCTCGTGCTCGGGCATGTTCACGGCCAACTCGATGAACTGCCTGTGCGAGGCGGTCGGCCTGGCGCTGCCGGGCAACGGCACGGTGCTGGCCACCAGCACCGATCGAAAGAAGATTTACCAGAAGGCCGCCGAGCGCATCGTCACAATGGCGCGCGAATTCGCCGAACAGGGTGAAAACTACGCCCTGCTGCCCCGCAGGATCTGCACGCTCGAGGCGTTCGACAACGCGATGGTGCTCGACATGGCCATGGGCGGCTCGACCAACACGCTCCTGCACATGCTGGCCGTGGCGCACGAGGCGGGCGTCGAGTACGACCTGGACCGCGTGAACGCGCTCTCGCACCGCACGCCCAACATCTGCAAGGTCTCGCCCTCGTGCGATTAC
>DAOPYU010000604.1:0-2270 GCA_035353095.1 Candidatus Sumerlaeota bacterium
GCATCCGGGAAAACTGGCGAAGTTGTGCGCGGGACAGTGGGACACGCATTCGTCTCGGTCGGACAGTGCGTTGCCGGTGGTGACGGATCTGGCGGAACGGCTATTGGGGCGCGTGCCGGAAGAGAGCCGAACAGTGGAAGGCCTCTTTCAGGGATTGCCGGTCGAAGAGAGCGCGCGATTGGGCAATGAACTGGCGCGGCTTGTTCGATTGCAGGTTGGGTCTCGTCTGGGAGAGAAAGCAGGGACAGCCGTGGTACTGGTGGACATGCAGGGTGAAATTCTGGGCCGGGATGGCGACTGGACGGTCTGGAAGCCGGTGGAGTGAGGACGATGGAATCGGATGACATGATTACAATTGTGGGATGCGGTCCCGGAGGACGCGATTACCTGACGCAGGTGGCGGTTCAGGCGGTCAGGGCGTCTTCCGTTGTACTGGGTTCGGAGCGGTTGTTTGCGTTGTTTCCGGAATACAAGGGACAGCGTGTTGTCATCGGGGCGCATGTTCAGGAGGCGCTTGATACGATTTTCCGTGAGCTCGAGGTGGGACCGGTGACGGTTTTGGTGAGTGGCGATCCGGGGTTGTGCAGTCTGGCCAAGCCGATCGTCGCCCGTTTGGGGCCTACGCGTTGCCGGGTGATTCCGGGGATCAGTTCCGTGCAGGTGGCGTTTGCGCGATTGGGCCTGGACTGGTTGGATGCGGTTTTTCTGACCGCTCATGGACGAAATCTGAGGGTGTCCCCGGAAGAATGCCGCAGGTTTGAAAAGATTGCGATTCTGGCGGGCGGGACGGAATCCTGGCCGCAGATCGTGGGCTTTGTTAAACAGATGGAAGCGCAGGGCGGGCGGCGGGACGTTTATGTCTGCGAAAATCTGACGTTACCGGATGAGCGCGTCCGGCGCGTCGGAACCGATGAGATCGTGTCTGGGAATTGGGCTTCCAGAAGTCTGGTTCTGTTGGTTCGAACCGACGATTCTCAGCCGCTGTGTCTCGATGAATCGAACAAGGAGAAGAATCCAATATGACGGTCATCTTTGTAGGGGCGGGACCGGGCGATCCGGAGTTGTTGACAGTGAAGGCGCAGCGGCTGTTGCGCGAGTGCCGCGTGTGTGTGTACGCGGGGTCGCTGGTCAGTCCGCAGGTTCTCTCGCTTTTGCCCTCCGAGGCAGAGCGGCACGATTCGGCTTCGATGCACCTGGAGGAGATCGTGACGGTTTTCCGCCGGGCGCATGAAAACGGTGTGGATGTGGTACGGCTGCACACGGGCGATCCTTCCATCTATGGTGCAATCAACGAACAGATACGCGAGTTGGAAAAGATCGGGATACCCTATGAAGTCGTGCCCGGTGTGAGCGCCTTCCAGGCGGCGGCGGCTTCCTGGAAGACGGAACTGACCGAGCCGGGCGGGGCGCAGACAATCATCATCAGCCGGGTGGCGGGGCGCACGCCGGTTCCGGAGGCTCAGAGCCTCGAGGCCCTGGCGAGAACCGGCGCGACGCTGTGTCTCTACCTCTCGGTTCATAAGATCGGGGAGATCGCGAATACCCTGTCCCCACATTATGGGGCGGACTGTCCGGTGGTGGTGGTATTCCATGCGTCGTGGCCGGATGAACGAACAATTTCAGGGACGCTTGAGGATATTGCCGATCGAATGGCGGGCACGGAGGTGTCGCGCACGGCCGTGGTGATGGTGGGGCGGGCACTTGCACGGACGGGTGAAGTCTCCCGGCTGTACGACCGTACGTTTACGCACGGCTTCCGGCAGGGAGAGTGAAATGAGCACGGCCTTTCTGACCTTGAGCGAACCGGGCGCACGAGTGGTCCGGGCGCTTCTTCCCAGTTTCCCGGACGCTCATGTTTTCCTCCATGCGAGTGTGCGGGCGGATATTCCGGGCGCCATTCGTTTTGAGCGGATCGCGGAGGCGGCGAGTCTGATTTTCTCGCAGGTGACGGGTCTGGTGTTTGTCGCTCCGACGGGGGTGGTGGTACGCGCGATTGCGCCCTTGATTCAGCACAAACTGAGCGACCCGGCGGTGGTGGTGCTGGATGTGGGCGCGCGGTATGCCATCAGTCTGTTGAGCGGCCACGAAGGGGGCGCCAACGCGCTTGCGCTTCAGGTGGCGAATCTTCTGGGCGCCGAGCCGGTCTTGACAACCACGTCGGAGGCGGTCAAGAATCTGATTGTCGGGATCGGGTGTCGGCGGAACGCCCCGGCCTCGATCATTGTGGAGGCGGTCCGGCAGGCGCTTCTGAAGGTGAACGGAAGGCTTGA
>DAOPYU010000605.1:0-2245 GCA_035353095.1 Candidatus Sumerlaeota bacterium
TAAGCGCCAAAGGCGCGTCTTATACCAGCCTGGGGCATCGCCCCAGGAAAACCGACCGGTTATTCCGGCAAGGGCTGAAAGCCCGTACTATCAAGATCTTTTTCCGCTTTCCCATAGTCCGGGCCTTCAGCCCTTACATGAAAAGGGACACCTTTCCTGGGGCGACGCTTCGCTTGCCCCAGGCTGGTATAAATTCGCGCCGTTGGCGCTTAACTACGGTTTTTAGGTTCAACTGCGGTTTTCAGGGGGAACGGCGCGAAACCGCGAAAAGTGCGAACAACGCGAGAAAGTGGACATTTTACGATTCTCGAATCTTTCGTGGTTCCTCATGCAATTGTCAATTATCCATTATCCATTGTCCATTATCCATTCCTCACCAGCCCCTTGAGCCGTCCCCAGGCGGCGCGCAGGTAGAACGGCAGGCAGCCGGTCCGCCAGGCCCGCAGCAGCATGTGCGCCACATAGCGGGGCCGCGCGTAGAGTTTCAACAGGGCGTTGCGGCGCCAGCGGGTCAGGAATTCGGCGGGCAGTGTCCGGGTGTCCGCCATGGCCTGCGCGTAGTTGCCTGGCGGGAGATTCTCGCGCAGCAGCCCTTCCTTGCGCACCAGATCGTAGAGGTCCGTGCCGGGCAAAGGAGTGGCGATGTTGATGTCGAACAGGTCCGTGTTCAGTTTCTGAATGAAGCGATAGGTTCGGTCGAGCGACTCGCGGGTTTCCCATGGCAGGCCGATCACAAAGAACGCGTGGGTGGCCAGTCCGGCGGCCTTGCAGACCGCCACGGCCTGTTCCGCCTGCTCGACCCGCGTTCCCTTCTTCATCGCATTGAGGAGTTCCTGATCCCCGCTCTCGACCCCGAACGCCACGAGGATACACCCGGCGCGGCGCATCGCCTTGGCCCGTTCGGCGTCCATCGTGTCCACCCGGCTGTTGCACCCCCAGCGGATGTCGCGCAGCGGCGATTTGTGTGCGATGCGGTCGCACAACTCCAGAAGCCAGCGTTTGTTGAGGGTGAACGTGTCTCCGTCGAAGAGAAAGTCCCGGATGCCGAACTTCGTGCGGCATTCGAGGAGTTCCTGGACCACCTGGCGGGGGGATCGCAACCGCAGGCGGTAGCCGCTCATGCGCCCGGCGGGACAGAAAATACATTTCGAGGGGCAGCCCCGATTGGCCTTGATCGTCGTCAGAGGACGCCCCGTTTCGGGGCTGCGGTAGAGGGAATTGTCCAAAAGATCGCGCGCGGGCAGAGGCAACGAGTCCAGATCGGCGACCAGGGCGGGGCCGGCCTGCCGGGTCACGGATTCCTCGCCGTCGGGATCGCGCCAGAGGAGGGCCCCCAGCCGGGAACGAATTTCGATATCCAGTGGGTAACGAACGCCCCGGCCCCGCGCCGATTCCGTCAGAACCTGAAAGGTGGCTTCCGGCTCGCCGAACAGTGCCAGATCCAGTTCGGGACAGGTTTCCAGAAGGTGTTCCCCCGCGCGGTCGAACACCTCGCCACAGCCGATAGTCAGGAGCGTGGGGAACAGTTCTCGAGCCAGCCGGGCGGCGCCCAGGTCGGCGTCGGCGGTGGCCGCCGTCACGTTGAAAAGGATCAGATCGGGCTTGAACGCTTCGAGGTCGGCACGCAGGCGGTCCCACGAGGCCCCCATCGCCGGGTAGTCGCCCACCCGCGCTTCGGCGCCCGCCTCACGGACAATGGCGGCCACGAGGGCCAGGTCATGCGGCGGCAGGATGACCCGTACTGCCTGGTCCTCGACTCGCGACTGGCACCGTCCGTCGCGCCGGTACAATCCCGACGGGGGATTGACCAGCAACGCGCGGCGCAGCCACCGGGAGGGTTCAGGCAGATCGGGGAGCGACGGCATGTGCGAAGATTCCTTTCAAGTGAAGAGAGAGGCCCCCGGGAGAATCCAGAAGTCGTTGTGTTGAAAAGGCGCCTCAGCCCGCTTCAGCGGGCTCTTCTTTGCACCCGCCTTCAGGCGGGGTGTTTCCGGCTATTCTACATCTCAAAGCCGGCTTCAGCCGGGCTTTCTTTCGGAGGACCGGGCTCGAAGCGATTCCCCGGAAGGCGCGCTGAAGCGCGCTTCAGGAAATGGAGGGAATTCCACCTCCCCCCTGCTGAAGCAGGGGGCAAAGAATAGCCTGCTGAAGCAGGCCACCTTCAGAGGTCGCCCTTTAGTCATTCCCTGTCCGAGGTTTTCCGAACCCGAAATTTTCTGTAGGGCGGGTTTGAAACCCGCCCCTA
>DAOPYU010000606.1:0-2245 GCA_035353095.1 Candidatus Sumerlaeota bacterium
AGAGTGAACAGAAAGAACGACTCCCCTGTTTGCCCACAAATTCTTTCGAAGAGGCGACTTTTAAGAATTCCAGCCTCCATCTGAAAACGGAACGCAAGCCGCAATCTTTCCACGGGTTCTTCGCTCGCGGAACTTTTCAAAATCCCAAAGAACGACGCGCGCAGAGAGCCGCGCCCAGCGCGGCCTCTTCCGAATGCAGAGCCAGCGAACAGGGCAACTGGAACGATTCTTCGATCAGGGATTTGAGGATCGGATTTTTGCGGACGGCATTGCCACTGGCCACCACTCGCGAGGCCGCACCGAGACCCGCCAGACGCCCCAGATCGGCCAGTTCCCGCAGCATCCCCTCCAGAACCGCCCGCGCCAGATTCGCGGGGGTGAAATTGGTCGAATCGAGTTGTTGCAGACTACCGCGCAACGATGGATCATTCCGGGTCCCGGAAAAACGCGTGTCGGCGCGCAACCCCTCGCACCCGGCCGGCGCGGCCGCCGCCAGGGCGTTGAGACGCGCGAAGGCCTGCTCGCGCGAAACCGCCTGACCCGTCATCTCCTGCGCCACCGCCTGGAAAAAGTCACACAGATAGGCGTACGCCCACCCGCCACACAGGCTGGCGCCCACGGTCAGCCACCCGCCGAACGGCATCGGACGTGTCTCCAGCCCCGGCGCGCAGACATACTCCCGGCTCGGGACGGAAATCTGTCCGCCGGTACCCAGATTGAGCACGATTGCATCGAGGTCCAGACCCGCCGCGGCGATGACGCTGGCCTGGTTGTCTCCCACCGGGGCGCAAACCGGTATGCCTTCCGGTAACCCCAGCGTTTGAGCAACATCGGGAAGCAAAACGCCCACCGGTTGCGCGCTGGGCTGAACCGGCGGAAGAATTTTCCGAGGAACCTCGAGTGACTTAAGAGCCTCGGCGTCCCAGTCGCCCGACTCGAGATCCAGAATTCCCCACGAGGCGGCGTGGGTCGGTTCGGTGGCCCGAACGCCCGTCAGACGCGCCACCAGATAGTCCGCCAGACTGAGCGCACAAGCGTTTTCCGGAAACCGTCCCTGGGACAGCAGCCACTTGAGGGTCGCGGCGCCATACCCGGCGTGGAGGTGGCATCCATGCCGCGAAAACGCCTGCGGTCCCAGCGCGTCGCGGGCGGAGTCGAGAACCGGTCCCGCCGCCCGCTGGTCCTGCCAGGTGATGAGCGACGTCAACGGTTTCAGAGCCCGATCCACCACCAGAACGCCGTGCATCTGCCCCGTGATGCCCACTCCGGCGATTTCCGCGTCCCGCAGCGCGGGGTCGTCCAGAAGCCCGCGCACGCATTCGCAAACCGTCTGAAAGATGGATTCCGGGTCCTGTTCGCGCCATCCGGCAGGAAGCGCCGGGATATCCGCCCGACTGGCGGTGGAAACAACGGCCCCCGGCTCACCGGTGTCCGCATCCAACGCCAACGCGCAAATTTTGGATGTTCCCATGTCGAGTCCCAGAACAAAGGCCATAGCCGCCATTCTCCCCAAACCAGAGTATCGGAAAACACGCCGGTTTCCCCACGACTCTTATGAATCAGCGCCTGGCCAAAGTCAAGCCCGGGGTCAACGGAACAACGACCCGAGTGACCTTGTCAGACAGGATGAAATCGAAACAGATTGGAAAAATGAGGGAGGAAGAATGAATCGCCAGACTTGAATCGGACGTACGGCTCGATCCGGCCATCAACCCGAAATGGAGCGCCCCGAACGCGATTTCTTCTGGGGCGGGTGGTGCGTGGCGGTCCAGGTATTCGCGGCAACACCGCAATAGTAGGACCAGTCGTCCACCAGAAACGCCGCCAGGGCGCACGACCCCACCACGCCCGGCAAGGAACGTGGCGACGACTCAACCTGGGAACCGGAGAGCCGTTTCGCCGTCAGGACAGGACCCGATTGGGTCGAAACGGCTGAAACCGTCGAGGACCGACTGCTGGAGGCCTCCCGACCGTCCGAGAGCATGCCGACAATTTTCGGGAAAGTGGGCCCCGGCACCCCCGAGGGTTGCGGAGCAGCCGCCTGCGCCGACCCAGCGGCCGACTTCGCGGGCGCGGGCGATTCCGGCTGGGGTTGGGGCTTGGGAGCCAGGGGGGAAACCATCTCGGCCACCGGCGGCTCCGAGGGCGCTGCCGTCGCGGCGGACTTGCCCGGAGCCGCCGATTTCAACGCTGGCTTTTCCGCCGGTCGGGCGGACGCCACTTTTGTCGTCACGGGCGCCGGAGC
>DAOPYU010000607.1:0-2239 GCA_035353095.1 Candidatus Sumerlaeota bacterium
TTTCCTTTCAGGCGGGCGAGACGCCCGCCCTCCCAGAAATGCCCATTTTCAGGGGAAGAAAGCGGTTCCCGGGACCGCCAATCTCCCGATTGGCGCGGTCAAAAGACTTCACCCCAAAGGTGAGGGAACCCAAACAGTCTTCAGTCCATAGAATAAGGACAAAAAACTCGTTTCTGTCCTCAAACTGCGGTTGTCAGGTTGAAATGCCTGGCGAATCTGAAGTCCCCCTTTTTCCGGACGATGGCTCTTTTGATTTGCGATTCCCCGCGGACTGCGGGATTCTAATCTCACCCCCCTCCGGAGAAGATCCGGAAAGGGGCGAGAAAGGATCGGGGCGGAATGAATGAGCCGTGTGGTGATTACCCGGAATGGACGGCACCAACCGCTGTCGGGGAAAATGGAGCGGTTTCTGACAAACGCCCGGGTATCCGGCCGTTCTGGCGTATCGGCCGCCTGGGGGCGCTGGCGTTTGTGACCGGTTTTTCCGGCGCGGTCATGCCGGGGTCGCTCCTGGCTGTCACGATCGAGCAGACGCTGGTTCAGGGGTTCCGGGCCGTATTGGGTATCCTGGCCGGGCATGCCTTGCTTGAACTGGTTCTGGTCGCGCTGCTGGTGCTGGGGTTGCGTTCGGTGCTCGAACGGCCCCGGGTGCGGGGGTGTATTGGAATCGTGGGGGGGCTGGCGTTGTTGTGGATGGGGTGGGACATGGTGCGTCATGTCGCGGGGATGAGTCTGAGTCTTTCCGCCGGTCACCGGGAAGCCTATTCGTTCCTCAAACTGATTCTGGCGGGCGCCTGTGTCAGCGCCGCCAACCCGTATTTCACCGGGTGGTGGGCGACGATCGGGGTGGGGCAGTTGGCGCAGCTGGCGCCTCGGACGCCACTCGAGTATCTGGTGTTTTATCTGGGCCACGAAGGCGCCGACTTTGCCTGGTACGGTTTTGTCGGGGTGCTGTTGATCACGGGCCGCCGGGTTTTCACCGACTGGATGTATCAGGGGCTGATTCTTTTCTGCGGCGCCGCGATCCTGGCGCTTGGGGTCTGGTTCCTCGTTTCCGGCGTCCGCCTCTGGCGGCAGGCGCGGGCCTCGAAGGCTTGAAATCGCCTGAGCGCCTTGGGTCTGTCTGAACCACGAAATACACCGAATACCCGGCGCAGCGGAGCCGGAGCCGAACTGTAAACTACGAAAAACACGAAGCACTTGGCGCAGCGGAGCCGCAACCAAAATGTAAACCACGAAAGACACGAAACACTCGAAAACCGCGTTTTTCGTGTCCTTCGTGCCTTTCGTGGTTAAAGCATCGGTTCCTGCATCGCTCTTTTGTACTGGGAAAAAACGTCGCAGTTTGCGTTGATTCTGCGAGATCATCGTACGAAAACTCATCTTCTTTTCTTGGTTGAAAAAATCGGTTTTGTGTATTTTGCTGAGGGTAACGGGTCAGGAGAGGTCTTGACGTTTCTGGAATCGAGGGCTGTTATATGGCGTCAAAAGGATTTTCGTGGACGGGGAATCGAATCGGGGTGGTTGCGGGGGTTTTGCTTCTGGGGCTCTTTGCGGCGATGCGGGAGGGGCGGCCGGTCGAGGCCGGGCCTTCGGTGCGTCAGGCCGACCTGCGACCGGCTTTCAGGAAGTGGGGGTTGGGGCCGCGTTTTCAGGGGGACCGCAACACCTGTTCGGTGTTTGTCCTGACCGGCGCGCTCGAGTACGCCCGGGCCAGCCGCGAGGATCGGGCAACGACGCTCAGTGTCGAGTTCCTCAACTGGGCCGCGAATCAGGCCGCCGGGGAGAGGGACGACGGCGCCTTCTTTTCCGATCTCTGGAAGGGATTCTCGGCTTATGGCATTTGTCCGGAACCGGAGATGCCCTACCAGGCTGAATTCGATCCCGACCGCGCGCCCGGTCCGGACGTGAAGGACCAGGCGCGTCAGGCGCTGGAGACCGGGTTCCGACTGCATTGGATCAAGCCGTGGAATCCGAAGACCGGCTTGAGCGCACAGGAACTGGAGCGGATCAAGCGGACGCTTGACCGCCAGTGGCCGGTCTGTGGCGGATTCCGCTGGCCCCTGCATCCCGTCCACGAGGAGGGGGACATCCTCAACACCCCGCCGCCGGAAGGGGTGAAAGACGGACACAGTGTTCTGCTGGTCGGATACCGGGACGACCCCGAACAACCGGGCGGCGGGACGTTCCTCTTCCGCAACACGAACCACTACGGCCGCGAGGGCCGCATGACCTACGC
>DAOPYU010000608.1:0-2230 GCA_035353095.1 Candidatus Sumerlaeota bacterium
CGCCCCCCGTACTATAACCATTCCAGAAGTATGGATACATACCGTCATCCAACGTTGTTCGCGCCATGAAACGACCTGGAATGAAACACAAACCGCCTCAAGGAGTCACCCCCATGACCTTTTCGCCCCTCGCACGTTCGTTTCGCCTTTTTTCTCTGGGAATGGTGTTCCTCCTCGTGGAAATACTGTCCAGTCCAACCTCCCCTGTCCTCGCCCAGGAAAAACCGCAACCTCGCACCGTCCATCTGGACGAACTGGATCTTTCGCTCGCCAAGAGCGCCTCGAAACCCGCGCAACGCAACCTTTCCGTCTCGGGTGTCCCTCTTTCGCTCAATGGCAGGCGTTTCGACCGTGGCGTCGGTCTTCAGGCGCCCGCCTCGATTCGTCTCCTCCTTCCGGAGAATGTCCAGCGCTTCCACGCCTTCGTGGGGGTGGACGACGCGGCTTCGAACGGTTCCGCGCCGGTGGAGTTCTTCATCGAGGCGGGAAACATGTCCCTCTGGAAGAGCGGCCCCGTCAAACGGGGCGACGCGCCCCGCGAGGTCAATCTGAACATCGAAAAAACCCGGAAATACCGGGGCGGGATCGAAGAGATCACCCTCTCGGTCAGACCCGGATCCGACACAAACGATGGCGTCCCGGTCAACTGGGCCGACGCCTGGTTCACCTGCGCGGGCGATCCGGCGCCGAAAACCATCGCCCAGCCGGTCACCGAACCCTATCTCCTGACCCCGCCCGCGCCGCCCCAACCCCGTATCAACGGCCCGCGCGTCTATGGAGCCCGTCCGGGGACCCCCTTCCTCTACGCCATCCCGGCCACGGGCGACCGCCCGATGCGTTTCGCCGCCGAGGGGTTGCCCGAAGGCCTCACCCTCCACCCGGAAACCGGCCACATCACCGGCAGCACAAGAAAAGAAGGGACACATCGAGTCCGTCTGAAAGCCAGCAACACTCTGGGCGAAGCGGAACGCGAACTGCGGATCGTGATCGGCGACAAGATCTGCCTGACTCCCCCTCTGGGGTGGAACAGCTGGAACTGCTGGGCCGCAACGGTGGACGACGCGAAAATCCGCGCGGCGGCCCAGGCGATGGTCAAGACGGGACTGGCCCAACACGGCTGGACCTATGTCAACATCGACGACGGATGGCAGGGCAAACGCGACGCCTCCACCCACGCCCTCCAGGGAAACGAGAAGTTCCCCGACATGGCCGCGCTCTGCCAAAGCGTCCACGACCTGGGCCTCAAGGTCGGCCTCTACTCCACCCCGTGGGTCACGTCGTACGCGGGTTACCCGGGCGGGTCGAGCGATAACGCGGACGGCGCCTGGTCTCAGGAAAAAGAGGGACGCACTCCCACCGGCTCTCCCGGCTGGCGCCACGGGAAGGTCTCCTTCGCCTCGAACGACGCACAACAGTGGGCCGCGTGGGGCATGGACTACCTGAAATACGACTGGGCGCCCAACGACGTCGCCCACACGCGCGAAATGGCCGACGCCCTGCGCGCCAGCGGACGCGACCTCGTCTATAGCCTCTCGAACTCCGCCCCCTTCGACCTCGCCGCCGACTGGGCGCAACTGGCCAACGGCTGGCGCACCACCGGCGACATTGAGGAATCGTGGGAAAGCCTCTCGAAGATCGCGTTCGCCCAGGCCCCCTGGGCCCCCTTCGCCGGACCGGGCCACTGGAACGATTCCGACATCTTCGTGGTCGGCCAGATCGGATGGGGCAACAACCTGCACCCCTCCAAACTCACCCCCGACGAACAATACGCCCACGTCTCGCTCTGGTGCCTGAACGCCTCGCCCCTCCTGCTCGGGTGCGACCTCGAAAAACTCGACGCCTTCACCCTCAACCTTCTGACCAACGACGAGGTGCTGGAGGTGAACCAGGATCCGCTCGGGAAACCGGCGCAATCCAAACAACAGACGGGCGCGCGACTTTACATCAAAGAGATGGAAGACGGTTCGAAAGTGATCGGCCTGTTCAATACCACTCCCGTGGCCACCGAAATCGCTGTCACGTGGTCCGACCTGGGACTCGGGGCCCCTCAGCGGGTCCGGGACCTCTGGAGACAAAAAAACTTGTCTTCAACCGGTCCCCAATTCACATCGCCGGTTCCCAGCCACGGCGTTCTCCTGATCCGCGTCTGGACCGGAGTTCCTGAATCAAGAGCGGATGAGAAGGAACACAAGGTGTAATCGAAGAAACACAAAAGACACTTCATTGAACC